>CAZUUR010000068.1:4672-8821 GCA_964622815.1 uncultured Oscillospiraceae bacterium
TCCGTGCAGTCCGGCTACGAAACGAATGTGGAGCAGATAATCGCGCTCAAGCCGCAGCTTCTTATATTGAGCGTGCTCGATGAAAACGACGAGCAGCTCAAGCAGTTCGAGTCGGCGGGGATAAAGGTGATAGTCAGCGATGCGGACGATATTAACGGCACTTATACCGCCATAAATATGATAGGTGCGGCCGTTGGCAAGACCGTCGAGGCAGAAGCACTCGTTAAGAGCATGGAGGATACCTTCTCAGAGCTTGCCAAAAAGGCGGGCGATGGCACGAAAACCGTTTATTTCGAGGTATCGCCGCTTGAATACGGCCTGTGGACGGCGGGGGCGAACACATTTATGAATGAAGCCGCCAATATTCTCGGCCTCAAGAATTGCTTTGAGGACGTGGAGGGCTGGGGCGAAATATCGCAGGAGCAGGTGATAGAGCGCAATCCCGATTATATAGTTACAATAAGCATGTATTTTGGCGAAGGCCCAACGCCCGAGGAGGAGCTTCTCTCCCGCGCGGGCTGGGAAAATGTGACCGCAATAAAGAATAAGGCGATATTGAATCTCACCGGCAACGAGCTATCCCGTCCCGGCCCGCGCCTTACCGACGGCGTGAAGCTTTTGGGCGAGTTTGTGTTTGGCAAATAGAACCGGCGTGGCGGTGCAAGGGCGGCGGGGTGAGGCGTTGTGCCGCGCCTGCGCCGCCTGCGCAAGGCTTACAAAAAGGAGGCTGCCGTTGAAACAGCACGCTGAATATTTTAAACCGCATGAATACCTTATCTTTGGTGCGGCAACGCTTTTGACGCTCCTTGTGTGCGTGTGCGTGGGCAGCGTTAATATTCCGCTTGGGGATACCGTGAAAGTGATATGGAATGAGCTATTTGGCCTTACAATGGGCGAGGGCATATCCTATTCCATAATACTTTCCGTGCGTCTGCCGCGCGTTATCTGCGTTGCGCTTTGCGGTGCGGCGCTTTCGCTTTGCGGCGCGGCTATGCAGGGGCTTTTAAAAAATCCGCTCGCGGACGGCTCTACGCTCGGCGTTTCATCAGGCGCGAGCCTTGGCGCAATTATCGCCATAGCCTTTGGCATCACTATACCCGCGCTTCCGTTTGCGGGAACTACCGTTATGGCGATGCTATTCGCCTTTATATCGCTTTTAATCATTTTGAGCCTTGCATACAAGCTCGATTATTCGCTTGCAACAAACACAATAATATTGATAGGCGTTATATATTCCATGTTCATTTCAAGCATAATTAGCCTAATTATCACATTCGCGTCCAATAAGGTAAAGCACATCACTTTTTGGACAATGGGCAGCCTTCAAGGGTCGAGCTATGAAAATGCGCTTGTGCTCTTGGGTGCGTTTATAGTATTTGGCGGCGTGATATTTCTGCTTGCAAAGGAGCTTAACGCCTTTGCCATAGGTGAGGACAACGCGCGAAACATAGGCGTTAATGTGAAAAGGGTGAAGCTTACGGTGCTTATATGCGTATCCGCGCTTATAGGCGTATGCGTTTCAATAGGCGGCACTATAGGCTTTGTCGGGCTTGTGACGCCGCATACCGTGCGCATGATAACAGGGCCTAATCACAGGCGGCTTTTGCCCGCCTCCGCGTTTGCGGGAGCAACCTTTCTTATGCTGTGCGACCTTGCTGCGAGGGTGCTTTTAAATCCGCTGGAGCTGCCAATAGGCGTTGTAACATCGTTCATAGGCGCAGTTGTTTTCATTTACATATTTTATATGTCCAGAAAAGGAAGGTGAGAGCATGGCGCTTTTAGAGGTTAAGGATCTCACCGTGAGTTATGGTGAGCTTACGATAGTTAATGACGTGAGCTTCACCGTTTGTGAGGGCGATTGGCTCATGATAGCCGGGCCAAACGGCGCGGGCAAATCCACCGTGGTCAATGCCATAGCGCAGAACGCGCCGTATACGGGGAGCGTCAAGTTTGAAAACGAGGACGTGAGAAGGATAAAGCCCGCAGCGCTTGCAAAAAAGCTCGGCGTGCTCTCGCAGAGCCATAACGTGAGCTATTCCTTCAACGTTTTAGAGGTGGCGCGCCTTGGCCGCTATGCCTACGCGCCCAAATTTCTATCGGTGCGCGAGGACGCGGGCGACGCGGTTTTGGAGGCGCTTGAGCGCACCGGGCTGACAAAGCTTAAAAATCAATCCGTGCTCACGCTTTCCGGCGGTGAGCTGCAAAGGGTGTTTCTCGCGCAGCTTTTCGCGCAAGATCCGCAATTATTGATACTTGACGAGCCTACCAACCATCTTGATCTAGCGTATCAAAGGCAGGTGTTTGAGCTTATTGAAGCGTGGCGGCATGAGAAGGGACGCGCGGTGATAAGCGTTGTTCATGATCTTTCGCTCGCGCGGGCATACGGCACGAGCGCGCTTTTGCTCTCCGCGGGAAAGACGGCGGCGCTCGGAAGCGTAAGCGCGGCGTTATCGCAGGATATGCTTGAAAAAGTGTATTCGATAGACGTATACGCCTATATGCGTGAAATGCTTGGTCAATGGCAATAGTTTGAAAACCTATACGTTAATCTGCAGGAACGGTCTTGACCGTTCCGCTTTTTCTTTACGCCGATTTGACAATTTCTGTATTTGTTCAAAATATGCTTTTATTATCATGAAAATATAGAAAATAAGAGTATGAAAGAAGGAATTTAACCATGAAAAAAATAATTGCGGCAATAATTGCGCTCGCATTAACGGCGATCATTCTTGCGGGCTGCGCCCGAAATGCGTCCGACGAGATAACGGTAGTCTCACGCGAGGACGGCAGCGGCACGCGAGGCGCTTTTGTGGAGCTTTTCAAGGTGGAGCAGAAGGAGCCAAACGGCAACAAGGTGGATAACACCGTTGAAACGGCCGATATTACAAATAGCACCTCCGTTATGATGACGAGCGTGGCCGGCAACAAAAACGCCATAGGCTATATATCGCTCGGCTCGCTCAATTCCACCGTAAAGGCGCTCAAAATAGACGGAGCTGAGCCTAGCGCAAATAACATTAAATCCGGCGCTTATAAAATAGCGCGCCCGTTCAATATCGCCGTTGGCGCTAATGTAAGCGAAGCGGCCAAGGCCTTTATAAGATTTATCATGAGCGCGGACGGGCAAAAGGTGATAGAGGCATCAGGCTATATAGCCGTGGACGCGAACGCTAAGGCGTATACGCCGAGCGCTGTTTCGGGCAAGGTGGTGGTAGCGGGTTCGTCATCGGTGACGCCGGTGATGGAAAAGCTAAAGGAGGCGTATACAGCCATAAACCCCAACGCCGAGATAGAGGTGCAGCAGAGCGATTCCTCAAGCGGCATGGCGAACGTTAAGGACGGCGTGTGCGATATAGGCATGGCGTCAAGAGAGCTAAAGGACAGCGAGCTTGAAGCAGGGCTTACTCCCACCGTGATAGCTATGGACGGCATAGCTGTGATAGTGAATAACGAAAATGCCGTAGCCGAGCTTACCAGCGAGGCGGTGCGCATGATATTCATGGGCGAAACCACGTCATGGAGCGAGCTTTGGTGATGAAATATCCGCTAAGGCCGGGCAAATCAGGCGTCAAATTGGAAAGGAGCGGGCATGAAACGGTTTAAGGAAGCGTTTGCAAGGCTGTTGTTTATATTGGCAGCGTGCATATCAATACTGGCGGTGGCGCTTATATGCGTGTTCCTCTTTGCAAACGGCGTGCCGGGCATGGCAAAAATTGGCCTGTGGCAATTTCTTAGCGGAACATCGTGGAAGCCCTCAAGCGGCGTCTACGGCATACTGCCCATGATACTTGCGAGTGTGTATGTAACGGCGGGCGCGCTTGTGATAGGCGTTCCGGCGGGGATTATGACGGCGCTGTTTTTATCCAAATTCGCTTCTAAGCGTGCAACTAAGCTTATAACTCCGGCGGTATCGCTGCTTTCAGGCATACCTTCGGTGGTGTTCGGCTTTTTCGGCCTTGTGGTGCTTGTGCCGCTCATAAGATTGCTCTTTGGCGGCAGCGGCACGAGTCTGCTCGCGGCATGCGTGCTGCTTGGGCTTATGATATTGCCAACTATTATAACGGTGTCCCAATCGGCGTTTTTAGCCGTGCCACAAAGCTATTATGAGGGCGCGCTCGCCTTGGGCGCGACGCATGAGCGGGCGGTGTT
>CAZUUR010000069.1:0-6964 GCA_964622815.1 uncultured Oscillospiraceae bacterium
GTTGTGGTCGCAACTCACCCTCACTCGGATCACATTGGCGGCATGGCGAAGGTGATAAAGGCTTACGAGATAGGTGCATTTTACATCTCCCCCAAAGCGCACACTACAAAGACATACGAAAAAATGCTTGATGCGCTCGAAGAAAAAAGCGTTCCCACTTATCCGGCCTATGGCGGCGCGGATTGCTATATAAAATGGGACGACGATGTAACTGTGCGCATACTATCGCCTATAAAGGACGAAAAATATAATGACTTAAATGATTACAGCGTGATGCTGTGCTGTACATACGCAAATACCGGTATAATGCTCACAGGCGATGCGGAAACCCACGCCGAGAGTTTGGCGTTAAGCAAGCTTCCGCTTGGGCTATTTAACGCCACAGCAATAAAAATGGGCCACCACGGCTCATCGACCTCCTCATCGGAAGCCTTTATAAAAGCGGTGTCGCCCGATATTGCTTTGATCTCGGTTGGCGAAGGTAATGATTATGGCCACCCGCATAAAGACGCCTTGGATCTGCTTGCAAAGCTCGACATTCCATATTACCGCACTGACGAGCACGGCACGATCATCGTTGGCATGGACGGCACACACACCACGGTTTCATTCGATAAAAAACCCGCTACTTGATTCTTATGCCAATGATTTTCGCACTCTCTCCGCTTCCGTCCTGACCGCGCGTGCCAACCACAAGAAAGTTATCAAATATTGCCGGCGTTGACTCTATGCGCGAGCCTAAATTCACCTCGCACAACACAGCGCCGTTTTTTGCGTCATGCATGCGCATGATGCCGTCCCTGTCGCACTGTATCAGATACGCAGTATTTTGCTCGTCATATATAACTACCGGTGAGCTCCAATATCCCGCCGCCTGTTCATAACGCCATGCTTCCTGCCCCGTTGCCTTATTATAGGCAATGATGCGCCCGCCAAGCATTGCTTCACCGTTCACAGTAACGGGCACCAGCGTTTGGTTGAAAATAACCAGATCGCTTATATTTCCTCTGCCAACATGAGGCGTTGAAACAGTCCCGCCGTTTGCTGAAGCAGTTCCCTTTGAAGCGTCCCACTGCACCTGCCAAACAACATCGCCTGTAAGACCATTTATCTTTCTGTGATAGCACTTACCCAGTCCGTCATCACTTATTGAGGACTGCTTATCAACGGAATTTGCCGTATATAGATAAATCGTGCTATCCGCGAAGCTCTCCTCTATTACCACGCTCGCATCGCTGTTATCAAGTACATCAATAACGTATTGCGGCTCAAGCGTGTTAAGGTCTATGCACTGCAAAAGCCCGCCGTTATCTGTGAAAAAGGCGAAATTGCGCCATGCGGCAAGCGAGCTTTCTATGCCCCACCATCTTCTGTTTTCCCTATCGGCAAAGCCATTCGCATCATATTTATATTTTTGCAGTTTTCTTGAGCCCGGGTCGATGCTTATAGTACCATTTACGGCATCAAAAACCGTGTTTAGCTTAACTGAGTAGAAAAGCCCGTTTTCACCGCCTACTATAAGCGTATCAGTCTTGGCGTCAATAAGCGCAGACGAATCAAAGGCCTGCCACATGCGCGGCGAATATGGGTCACGTCCGCCAAAACGCCACACCTCTTTATTTTCTATCAGCGATACGGCTCTAAACCACGAGCCCACTATCTCGCCTTCCGTGCTCATAACACCCTGCCCGGTATAAAGCATTGGATACCCGCGCGGATCGAGCGACGCCGTGCCCTTTACAACCACGCCAAGATTTATATTATCTCGCGTCTGCTTGCCTGTTGACAACTCATAAAAATAGATATAGCCGTCCATGGCGGGATATATTACTTCCGTAAAGCCTTCTTTATGCTTAAACTCATCAAATACGCCAAGCGTTTCACGCACCTCATCGCTCCACTGCACGATAAGCGGCATGCCCGTCCAACCAATGCCCGTCCACACTGTGCTATCCACAGTAAGCGAGCCAACGGCATGCTCCCATATTCGCGCAAGCGCTTTTTCCTCAACCTCCTGCGTGCCATAAACAAAAGAATTTCTATAATTATTGCCGCCAAATGTAATTATTCCTTTTACGGACGTATACGCTTCGTCGCTGCCAAAGGATATGCTTTCCTCGCGGCTGTACGTTGTCTTTTCTTCCTTATTGATTTGCAGTTCCTTTGTATAGCCCAGCGCGGCAAGCGCCTCACCAGACGCCTTTTGCACCGTCAGCTCCGGCGAAAGAAGCTGTTTTGGCGTGGGCTTTGGAATAGAATTTGTTTGAGTCGCAACGCTCACGTTTGTTGGGCTGGCAACGTCCGAAGGCGAAGCGAGTGCTTGTGTATCTATCTTTGCATCGCCATTTCCCATAATTTTAAAGAGAAGATATGTCAACCCGCCTATAAGCGCTAAAAGCAGAGTCAAAAGCATGGCTCTGCGAATAAAGTATTTGCGCTTCTTTATTCTTGTATAGCTTGTGCGTGTTTGTCTTCTCATTACAGCTTCCTATGTCAATCATCAGAGGTCGGCGTTGCTTCATCGCTATCCAAATCAGTTTGAGACGACACTTGAGCGACTATGGCCGCTTCTATTTCGGCCGCGCTCTGCATGAACACCATTTTGCCCTTGCCTACTTCATACCTTAACTCAGGCGAGCATTGACCAAGCACATAAATTTCACTGTTGAGGCTAAACAAAAAGAGTCCCACCCCCTGTGAGCCGCCGTTAGCATTTATCGTTACGACTCCTTCCGTTGATATATAGCCTATCTCAGCACCATGGTATTTACCCAGATTATTAACATTAAGCTCAGCGCCATTTTTTAGATATACCGTATTGTCGCATTTGAGCGCATTGTAATCGCTTTTTGTCACGGCCTTTAACAGCGAGTTTTCTTTAAGCTCGATATTTCCTTCTTTGATGATAACAGCACTCATATCACCTGTGGACTCAAGCTTTGCGCCCGTTTCAAGTATCAGCCCTGTTGCGTTTAGGCCGCTGCCAACATTGCTTGAGAGCACCATGTCGCTGTCTTTAGCTATAGTAATAATTCCCGCCGCGTTTATTGAATGTGTCACGCTTGAAATTTTCGTATCCTTCGCCGCTATTCTCGCATCGCCAAGACAGCCTATTGCGTCATAGCCACCGATTATTTCTATGTTATTAAGCGTCAGCGCACACCCGGTTTCAAGCCGCACCACACAATCTCCCGTTCCGGACAATGTGTAGCCATTTCCTTCTATTGTTAATGCGCCTCGCGTCGCCGTAAGCTTTATCATCTCATCATCTAAGCTTATTGAAGCGGCAAGCGTAGCCTTATTGGATTCGCCTTTTTCAATAAAAAGCAGCAGCTCCTCAGCGGTGTATATGTTATTTCCAGCGAGCGGCTCATTTATCAGCAAGTGCTCCTCCTGCACCTGCTCAGGCGCGCATGCACATAACACAAGCGCGCTCAAAATAATAACTAAAGCTAAAAATCTATATTTCATGCTAGTCTTCCTTAAATCGACTAATTATCTGCTCCGCAGCTCTTAACCCGTCCACCGCGGCGCTCACTATTCCGCCCGCGTATCCCGCTCCCTCGCCAACCGGATACAAACCCCTTACGCTCAGTGATTGACCATCCTCCGCCCGCAATATGCGCACCGGTGCGCTCGTTCTGCTTTCTATGGCGGTTATGACCGAGTCGTGCATATCAAAATTCTTGAGCTTGCGTCCAAAATCGCGCACGCCTTCCCGTATTCCATAAGCCACAACATCGGGCAGGCACTTTGAAACATCTGTCAGCAATACTCCCGGCTTATACGTTGGCTTCACAGCGCCAAGGCATTTTGATGCTTTTTCGCGCATATAATCGCCTGTTAGCTGGCACGGTCCAAGTCCTTCGCCCAAATTATACGCCGCGCGCTCATATTTCTTTCTAAATTCCAGCGCGTCTTTTGCATTATTCCCAAAGTCTCGCTCATCAACCTGCACTACGACTGCCGAATTTGAGTTTTGCGCGTCTCTTGCATGATAGCTCATGCCGTTAACAACAATTTCGTCCGATGCCGACGCCGATGCAACTACATAACCTCCCGGACACATGCAAAACGTATATACGCCCCTGTCGCCCGCACGCGCCGTTAGCCTATACTCGGCCGCCCCTAATCTCGGGTGCGAAAACTGCTCCCCATATTGCGATTTATCTATCATCTCGCGCGGGTGCTCTATCCTAACGCCAATAGCATACGGCTTGGCTGTCATGCTCACTCCGCTTTTAAGAAGCATGTCGTATGTATCGTATGCGCCCTGACCTATGGCCAATATGCAGTTTTGACACGGCCATGCCTGATAAACGCCGTTATTGCATACCCTTATCTTGCTAAGCTCGCCCGCGTCGGTTTCAAAGCCGCAAAGCTTTGTTGAAAAACAAATCTCGCCTCCAAGCCTTATTATCGCTTGTCTCATCGCTTTAACGACCTTTTGCAGCTCGTCTGTGCCTATGTGCGGTTTTGCGTTTATAGTGATGCTCTTTGGTGCGCCATGCTCCGCCAACAGCTTTACAACATAAGCCGCCCTTGCGTCTTTTATCCTCGTTGTAAGCTTGCCGTCCGAAAACGCCCCAGCCCCGCCCTCGCCAAACATCACATTACATTCCGGGTCGAGTTCATTACCGTTCCAATAACAATTCACCTTTTCCCAACGTTCGTTTATGGGGCTTCCTCGCTCTATCACGATAGGCTTATACCCCTGCCTTGCCAATTCATACGCGGCAAACAATCCCGCAGGGCCTAAGCCCACCACAACAATTTTATTTTTTAACCGTTCTTTGCCATGCACAAGCTCATAGCTTGGCTCGTCCTGCACATATTCACAGCCTAGCTTGGGGCTTTTGATACCCAGTTCTATCTTAAACGTATAAACGAACGCAATATCTCTGCCCTTTCGAGCATCAAGAGAGGCGCGCACAGCCTGCAAAGCTAAAATATCGCGTTCTTTGATATTTAGCCGCTTGGCCGCATACTCCCGAAACAACATTTCATCATTCGCTTCGTCGCCATGAGCGGCAAGCGGTATCTTAACATCAGCAAGTATAAGCGCCATATCAGTTATTTTTTACCGTTACGGTAACCTCCTTGAGCGAGAGCGTTTTTTCAAGTTCGAGCAGCATTTCATCGTTTGGCAGCGATACGTATACATTGAGCTTATATTCTCCCGCCGGCCTATCAGTTACATCGACATAAAGCCAAACGTCGCCGGGGCTTAACTTGTTTATAAGGCTTATCCGCCCAAGCAGCTTTAGATCAGCAGCCAATATATCCAAATCCGCGCTCATGCGTTTGCCTAGGCCAATCACCTTTATCGGCAGATCCGTGAAGCTTAGTTCTCCTTGCTTTTCGGCAATGTCAATGTATGCGGTCACCGTGCTGCCGCCAACAAGCTTTACGCCGTCAGGCGCAACAACATCAAGCTCGGTAAGAAGACTCTGCGAATAGCCTGAAACATCTAGTTTATCCACGCTTATTGAGCTTATCGCGTCTATAACGTTTTTTTCTCCCGCTATAGTCACAGTTTCCCGTGAAAGCTTTATGCCTTTGATTTCATAATTTGCGGCAAGATTATCCTTGCCCATAAGCGAACTTTCAATATCAAGCCGCACATCTTTTTTAGGCAGCACCTCCATTTTCAGCGGCACTGACGGCAGTTGCCCATATAATACGGACATTTCAACTTCATTTCCGTCAGCATCATAAAGCACGGCCTCAAGCGATTGATTATAGCTTGACGTTATATTGGAAATATCAAGCGTGCAGACTGCCTTGGCAATCTTTGAAATATCCGTCTTGGGCCCCTCTATATCGAGATAGGATTGAGCCATGACGGGCTGACCGTTCCAATATCCCTCGGGGATAGTGCCTGTGGTTTTTAATTCGATAGGTATCCTGTGTGATACGAGCAAATCTATTTCAACATCTATGGCGTTGGGCGTCTTGCTAAGCACCGTGCCCTCCGAGGTGGTTGCATTTATCGGAAGAGAATATGTCCCCGCCGCATTAACTCCTTTAAGGCTTATTGTGGCCACCACATCGTCTACGCCTAAATCGGCATACTTTGTAAGCTCTGTGCTCACCTTGACGCTTACCTCGTCAAGCAGCGCATTCTTATCGCCACGAACCACAAGCTTTCTGTAATTTAAGTCCGCTTCGCCTTCTATATTTATGTGTACGCCGTCAACCACCTTTGTCCGGCTCGGATTTTGATCCATCATTACATAGCCCCACAGCATCATGGCGAAAATGACGGATATTATCTTTAAAACAACGTTTTTTGTAAAAAAGCCGCCCACTTTTTTTAGAAAAGCGGAGCCAAAATTATTTTTTCTTTCCATCTTTTTTCCTCCGCTTAAATATCTGTCCTCCTGAAGTCTGTTCTTTTATGAAAACAGATTCAAGCAAATTATGCAGCGCCTTTTGATCCATATAACGCACTAGCTTGCCATCGCGGGCGAACGAGATAACTCCGGTTTCTTCGGAAACAACTATCGTTATTGAGTCGGAAACACTTGAAACGCCAAGCGCGGCTCTATGTCGCGTGCCAAGCTCGCGATCCACCGCAATATCCTCAGCAAGCGGAAGAAAGCATGCCGCCGATACGATTTGCCCATCGCGTATTACAACGGCGCCATCGTGCAGGGGGGTGTTTGGCTCAAATATGTTTTCAATCAGCGGCGCGGAAATCATGCCCTCTATTCGCGTGCCGGTGCTAATAATATCTCCAAGGCCTGTGCGCTGCTCAATTACAATGAGCGCGCCTACTCTGCGCTTTGCTAAGTTCAAAAGCGCATGCTGCATCTCTCTTACTATTTCCTCAGCTTCACGCTGATAGTTTCCAAAGAGCGCACTGTCGAATATTTTGCCTCGTCCTATATGCTCAAGCGCTCGCCTAAGCTCGGGCTGGAACAGCACAACAACCACGATTATTCCCGAAACCAAGAACGAG
>CAZUUR010000069.1:6974-8781 GCA_964622815.1 uncultured Oscillospiraceae bacterium
GTATCCAGCTCAATGTGGGTAATTCCAGTGTGTCGCTAAGTATAGCGGCGATGAACACCATGCCGAGTCCTTTTAGCACCTGATAAGCGCGCGTTTCTTTAGTCAACACAAGCAGCCTGTATAGCAGTATCGCTATTATCAATATATCCAGCACGTCTGTTAAGCGGAATTGAGCGAACCCGCTGCCAAGTGTTTTTACCAAAACGTCAAACGTCATTGCGCTTACCTCCTTTCATGTGAACCTACTTATACATTTCTATATGTAATTTTACCATATTAAAAAGCATAATTAAATAAATTATTATAAGCATAATGATTGTTTTTTTATTGGTAATATGTTATTCAAATAGTATAAACAAAAAAGGAGAAAAGCTCGTGCTTATAATAGACAGGATTGAGAACGATACTGCCGTCTGCGAGGACGAAAACGGCGCAACATCTCTTATACCATGCTTTCGCATACACGGTGCAATAGAAGAAGGCGATGTTATAACGCCGGATTGTGAAGGAATGTATTTTGTGAATAAAGCCGAAACAGAAAAAGCGCTTAAGGACGCGCAGGCAAGGCTTGACGCGCTTTTTAACGCTAACCGTTAAGCGCCAATATGGCGGCGCCAGCGCTTAGAGCAAGCGTTAGAATGGAATTTATTCGCGAGGCTTTATTTTTCATGCAAACGCATAAATACGCTATGCAATATACTAGATTTAATATCGCAATTACTAGCATCAGCCGCTCACCATACATGCCATATCATTCATGTCAACCTCTACGTTATATTCAACTTGGCATAAGACAAGCTTTTCCTTCCAGTTATATGAAGTCCACTCGTCTGAGCTTGTAAAGCACCGCGAAACGCATCTTCCAAAGCCAAATACATCTGAATTTATTTTTACCCCCGTTTCAAACACGCGTTTTAGCCCGTCTCGCAGCTGATTTTGCGCGGCTGCCACTATATCGTCTTCGCTCATACTCTTCTTAGGATAGGATAACAATTCTCCACCGAGTTTTTCCGTTAAACTTATCTGTGCAAGCCCGTCCTTTAGCTCAGCTTTCGCGCTGTGCTCTATCATAAAAAGCCGCAGCGACAAAGTTTCGCCCTTCACCAACACATCAAGGCTGCATTCCTTAAGCTCGCCACGCCCGAGTAAAAGGAAGCATACATCATGTTCCGGTATCGTGCCAACCATTTTCTTTCCGTCATAAACCGCCACGCCGCCTATGTATGAGCTCATTGTGCCGCTTCTGCCCTCGGCGGTATTTTTTGAGTCAGTTTGAGACGCATTTTCCTCGTCTCGCGATTTCATTGCAATTCCAAGCGGCGTCACCGCGTCCGTCCGCCCGCCCTGTATCGCCTCGGTAAATAAAGCAATATTCATTAGCGGCGCAGCTCCGTTAACATATTTTGCGTTCATCATAGCCACCTGAAGCTTAGTGACATTTGGCTCGCTTTGCGTATTCAAGCCGCTAAAATAATCGCACGCATTGCCCTGCACCGTCATAAGCTTAACAGACCTTCTCATGTGATAAGAATTGAGCGCGATAGACAAGCATCTTTCCATGACCCCATCGCGAGCAAGCTCATCTGATATGGCAAAGAGTGTGACGCGCGAAAGATTTAATGAATTTGGAAAGCCAAGCTGTACGCTTTGCAATGCCTCGCTCAGGGTTGCGCCCTCGGCGGACATGACCTCAGCGCCCGCATTTTGCTGCCCGTCTTCCCCGCTGCCTTCCTTTTGCACCAAGAACGACACCTTGAACGGTTGGATTATCCCTTTATCCAGCCCCACAGCAATAACGTATGCGTAT
>CAZUUR010000070.1:0-8498 GCA_964622815.1 uncultured Oscillospiraceae bacterium
TAGCAGCGTGAGTAAAAATGCGAGTGTTCTTTTCATTATAGGTATCTCCATTTTAGTTTATTTTGAAAGGCACATCGCCCATCTCAAGCTCAATGATGCCTATCTGCTTTTTTGAAGGCAAATAGAACCTATATTTCGCATGGTCGATAGACACAAGCTTATCTATTATATCCGCCTCGCTTATCGTGGCGCCGTCAGCATCATATATTGAAAAAAACTCGGCGGCCTCGGCGGCCGACTTCACCGGCTGACCCATCTCAAGCTCAAGCGTTTCAAGCGTGTACGGCACGTTAAGCTCGCTTAGCCTTTCCTCAGCTTTAGCAAGAGTATGCCCGGCAAGCGCCTTGCCGCTCAATGTGAAACGATGCCTTTCCCACGCTTTTTTTATCAGCACCGCTTTGCCATGCGGCTTTAGGCATTTTTTCGCCAGTCTTAACGACTCATCTATGCCCCCGAAAAAACAAAATACGATCACATCATACGGCTTTTCCGGCTCGTATGTGAATATATCGCCCTCTATAATAGCTATATTGCCTATATCACGCGCGGCTACATTTTGCCTTAGCACATCAAGCGCCCTTTTCTCCCTGTCAGCAGCGGTGACATGCTCGCACAAAGCCGCCATCTCAACGCTTAGATAGCCAAGGCCGCACCCCGCGTCCAGCACGCGCTTGCCCCTTATAATGGGCGATATGCGCTTTGAGAGCAATGAATAATATTCGCCGTACTCGGAAGCATCGCGCATAAGCTCAACGCTTCTCTCGCTCCATGAAAACATGGCCTCTCCTTTTACAATGAAATCAATGTATGGTAATATAATAGTTGCTCGAACGCCATTGGGCAATGGCGAACGTTCGGCAATGGTAAATCATTATTCGTCAATGGAGAATTTTAGATGCAGGAATCAACACATGTTAAATCAATAGAAAAGGCAATAAAGCTATTGAGCCGCCTTGCAGCAGCTGGTCAGCCGCTCACGCTCAAGGCGCTTTCTGAGGCCGAGCAGATGCCCAAAAGCACCGTTCACGGTCTGCTCGCGCCACTTCGCGCGGGAGGGCTTGTGGAGCAAACTGAGGACGGACAATATAAGCTTGGCGTTCGGCTTTTTGAGCTTGGGTGCGCAGTGAAAAGCTCATGGCGCATGATAGACGCGGCCGCGCCGCACCTAAGATACATCTCATTGCATACCGAGCAAAACGTGCAGCTCTCAACCTTGGATAACGGCGAGGTGCTTATTTTGGACGCGACCGATTCCGGCAGCGCTTTAAGGATAGTAGCGCAGGCGGGCGGGCGCATGCCGCCTCACTGTACGGCCAGCGGAAAGGCGCTGATGGCGTATCTTCCGGCGGCGCAGGCGAGAAGCATAATAAAAAGCTGCGGCATGACGGCGTTTACACCGCACACGCTGCAAAAAGCCGATATGGAGACTGAGTTTGAACGCATACGTCAAAATGGGTAGCCGCTCCGGTATTCGATGTGGACGGTTTGCCCACGTACGCTATATGCGTAACTGGCATGTTCCGCCATATATTGAGCGAAGATTTTCAAAAGGCCACGAAGCTCGTCGTGGACGCGGCAAGGTCGCTTTCGGGCAAATAAGGGTTACGTTTGGGCGGAGGCTGGTGCGGCGGAGCGCGGGGGTGTCGGGGCGCGGCGGCATGTGGGCATGCCGCCCTACGGGGGTGGATTTGCTGTGATGCGGAGGCGCTTAAACCGCGTGCATAGAGCTATTCCAGCTTAACGCAGTATTTTACCGCCGGACGGCCGCGCATGCCTGTTTCGTTTGTTTCAAGCATTTCAGCGCCGCCGGTATCGTTCAATTTGGCAAGTATGCGCCTTGCGCTTCTTGGCGAAATACCAAGCTCCACAGCCAATTCCTCGCTGGTGAACACATTGCTCTTGCGCTGAGAGATGAGCGAGCGGATTTTTTTAACGTTCATGCGCGAAATATCATAGCGATCACTTAAAAGATTGGTGCGCTCGTCCGTGCCGGCTTCAAAGCTAAGACGGCGCTCGCCTAACAGCGGGCCCACCACATTGCCCTGCTCCGTTACAACAAATGTGCGCTTAATGCCGGAGTGGCGCGCTATTTTAAGCGCCTTCATGGCGTTCACATGCGCGCTTTGAAGATCGTACCCCACTCCCCAGCCGAATGCGAAATTAGCGTCGCAGCACTTCTGAAGCGCACTTGAAAGCCTACAGCCCTGCAAGCCCTCCGTTATAAGCTTAAAGTGCTTGTTGGAGGTGGTTATCCTCAAAAGGCCGCCCTCTATTGAAAGCACCATATTCATGCCGTTCTTCCTGTTAAAAATTGACAGAGCCTTTAAAAAATCATTTATTATTGCCGCACCGGTTTCAAGCATGCCACACACAGTGAGCATATCGGCATAATTGCCGCTGTTGACCCTATTTATAAGCCTTTCCGCGCACTCGAGCATGCTTGCGCGGCCGGGCGCAAGCACATAATGCTTAATCCCGTAGCGCGAGAGTACCGGCGCAAGGTTTGTGAGCCTTGTTACCACCAGATCAATTTCCTTGGCCTTCCACGCTGCAAGATAGCTCTCCATCGCCACCGAATACAGCTCTCCCACCTGTCCGGAGCGGCTCACATCATCGGATATGGCGGTCATGGCGCTTGCAAGCCTGTTGGACGCGGTAAGCCTGCATCTGCCTATATCCGGCAGCAGCTCGGAAAGCGATGTGCCCAATGCCGGATCGTCGAGCAGCACTCGTGAAAGATTAAGTCCCGGATTTTTCATGCAGGCCGTAAACATAACACGGTAAAAATCGCCTTCTGATATGGTGAAATAATCATAAGGCTTTTCAAGCCGTCCCGCCGCCGCCACCACGCTGTATGGCAGCCAGCCGCTGAAAAGAAAGCCGTCCACATCGTCCTTACAGCTTAAATATAACTCGTTTACATCGTCAAGGCGCTCGTATGGCAGCTCATATAAATCGCATTTTTCCTTGAGTTCTTCTAATATTGGGGTTATACTTGTTAAGCTTTGCTTCGCGCTTATGAGCGCTATTTTGGGCAGCATGGTTGCACCCCCCCGTAAAGAATTTAAGCCATTTTAAATATATTATCACATAAGTGACCGTAATTGCAAGGTTGACCTAAAATTAGTTATATTCGGTTACTAGCCGAGCTTGACATGTTTTCTGGAGGCGTGCTAATATCATTGCAAGAAATCGTCCGTATTTTGTCCATAATTGCAGATTTAAATTCTTTTTTGACGGAGGTAAAAAATGACCAGTGCTTTATTCAAGGACATCTTAGTTAGCTTTGCAATACTCAGCATGCTGCTGCTATTGGGCACGTTCCTGCGCGCAAAGGTGAAATTATTTCAAAAGCTGTTTCTTCCGGCGTCGGTTATAGGCGGATTTATCGGGCTTATACTCGGGCCAGAGCTTTTGGGCTCGGTGCTTCCCGTCACCTTCTCGGAGGCGTATGTTGATATATGGTCGCTATTGCCGAGCATATTGATAGTGCCCATATTCGCGGCTGTTCCGCTGGGACTATTTATGAACGCGAAAAAGAGCAACACCGTCGAAACCGTCGAGCTGGACAAAAACGGCAAGAAAAAAGCCAAGGTAGGGCTCGCGTCCTCGGCGCTTATCTGCTTATTCGTATTTATGGGGCTGAGCTGGCTGCAAAGCATAATAGGCTTTGGCACGAACAAGATATTCAGCGTGCTCTGCCCTGATATGGAGCTTTATCGTGTATTCGGCTATGAATTGAGCCAAGGCTTTGTTGGCGGGCACGGATCGGCAGGTCAGGTGTCGAGCATTTATCAGACGCTCGGGTTTGATTTCTGGGAGAGCGCTCAAGGCGTCACCACGGCCACGGCCACAATAGGCCTTATAGGCGGCATGCTCCTTGGCATAGCTTTCATAAACGCGGCGGCTCGCAAGGGCAAAACGGCGCTTTTGCAAAAGCCTGCCGAGCTTAGCGAGGATCTTCGCACCGGCATGAGGAAAAACGTGGACGAACAGCCCAGTATGGGTCGCGAGACGACTCAAAACTCCACCATAGAGGCCTCCACGCTGCATTTTGCTATTATACTCGCCGCTTGCGGCATAGGCTATCTTGTAACCAAGCTTTTAAGCGCGGCGGGCTCGCTGCTGCCGGTTTGGATATGGGCAATGGCGGCGATGGTGGGCATCAACGCACTGCTTAGAGCATTTAAGCTTGATTGGCTAATAGATCCCAAGATAAAGGCCAAAATAACAGGCACTCTTTCGGATTTCGCAATAGTGGCCGCAATAGCAAGCGTACCCTTAAGCCTCGTGGCGCAATACATATTGCCCATACTCGTTATGTGTGCGTTGGGCTTTGTGGGCACTTATCTATACACATTCAAACTCAACAACTGGCTTCTCAAGGATAACTGCCCCTTTGAGCATTCCATAATCGAATGGGGCGCTGGCACTGGCGTTATGATAACCGGCATGATGCTTTTAAAGATATGCGATCCCGATTATCGCACAAGCGCTTTGCAGGATTTTTCGGTGGGCTTCTCAATGATCTCGATAATCAGCCTTGCGCTCTATGTTGTGATAATGCAGGCGCTAAAGAGCTGGTCCACCACGGGCAATCTGCTATTTAGCATAGTTCTTACAATGCTCTTTACCGGACTTGCGATATTGGTCGGTATGCTTCGCAAGCGTAAGCTCAAAAAGATAGCGGACGTGAACGCATGACGAATATTGCGCAGCAGGCACTAAGCGGCATAAAGCAAAGAGCCGACAAATATGCCGCCCTGAGCGACGCGATATGGCGGTTCGCCGAAACCGCGTATCTTGAAAAAAGCTCGTCAGAGTCGCTTATAGCGGCGCTTGAGAGCGAGGGGTTCAGGATAACGCGGAGCTTGGCGGATATACCGACCGCCTTTTGCGCCGAATATGGAAGCGGCGAGCCTGTGATAGGCATACTGGGCGAATATGACGCGCTGTACGGGCTGTCTCAGCAGGGGGGCGTGTACGAAAAAACGCCCGGCCCAAACCCCCAAAGCGGTCATGGCTGCGGGCACAATCTTTTGGGCGTAGGCTCACTGGCGGCAGCCGTTGCTGTGAAGGATTACCTTTGCGCAAGCAAGGAATGCGGAACAGTTGTATACCTTGGCTGTCCCGGCGAGGAGGGCGGCTCAGGCAAGGCGTTCATGGCGCGCGCTGGCGTTTTTGACAGGCTCGACGCTGCGCTCACATGGCACCCGGGCGATATGAACGCAGTTATGTCCACAAGCACGCTCGCCAACATACAGGCAAAATATGTTTTCACCGGCAAAAGCGCGCACGCTGCGGCAGCGCCTCACACGGGACGCAGCGCACTTGACGCGGTGGAGCTGATGAACGTGGGCGCAAACTTCCTGCGCGAGCACATAATATCGCAGGCGCGGCTGCACTACGCCATAACCGACGCGGGCGGCATGTCCCCCAACGTGGTTCAGGCTAACGCGAGCGTATTATATCTGGTGCGCGCGCCAAAGATCGGCGACGCGAGGGAAATATACGAGCGCGTGAACGATATTGCGCGCGGCGCAGCGCTCATGACTGGCACGAGCGTTGAAATTGATTTTATGAAGGCATGCTCCGATTTTCTTATAAACACCACATTGCAGAGCGCATTGGCTCAGGCGATGGAGGAAAACGGCACAGTTAAGCCTGATGAGGCGGATATAAGCGCCGCCGCTGACTATATAAAAATAATGCCCGGCGGCAGCGAAATGGCCGCAAAGCAGACTATGCGCATGCTCACGGAGCTGTTCGGCGCAGATTGTGCGGCTGAAATAAAGCTAAACGGCGCAGTAAACGATTTTGTGCTTCCCTATCGCATGAGCGGCGCTGTCATGCCCGCTTCGACCGATGTGGGCGACGTGAGCCAAGTTTGCCCCACTGCGCAGCTTGGCACTGCAACCTGTGCGGCAGGCACACCCGGCCATTCTTGGCAGATGGTTGCGCAGGGCACGCTCCCGCTCGCCCACAAGGGCATGCTAAACGCCGCAGAGATACTCGCGCGCACGGCGATAAGGCTTATAAGTGAGCCGGAGCTTGTGAAAAAGGCCAAGGCCGAGCATGAAGAACGCTCCGGCGGCACAAAATACGCTTCGCCTATACCAGCAGGAGTAAGTCCGAGGGCAATATAAGCAAACCGCCTTTGGCGGTTAGCTTTTACGAGAACGCTTCGCGTTCTCCGCTCCGAACCGGGGAACACCTCCATATAAGCAAACCGCCTTTGGCGGTTAGCTTTTACGAGAACGCTTCGCGTTCTCCGACCGTTCCTTTTTGCTCCGCCTTTTTTGCTTTAGCTATAATATTTCTCGCCTATGCTGGCTCTTATCCCGTCCCAATAGCCATCGTAATGAATCTTCACACGATATGATTTATTCGTCGAGGCGACGTTGAAATAGATCACCGCATCGTCTTCAGAGCCATTTAGATGGTAGACCTCGGCCGTATCGCCGCCTATCCTTATTTTGATTTTCTCACCGTCAAGATCGCCCTTTGTTATTATACACACGGATATTTTATCCGAATAGCCAAGATAATAGCCGAGCTTTTTCGCACCGTCATCATTTAGCCTGTGCTCGCCATCGTCCTTTTGAACAAATACACCGTCGGTAGAATTGGCGGCTGCCATGCAAACGCCCATTTGATTTAAATATTCATCTGTTATGCTGCCTGAGCTTAATACAAATATCACATAGCCTATAAGACCCACTATAACAAGTGATACTACACATATAAACACAGTTCTGAATACTTTGCCCATGATAAACTCCTCCAAACAAAAGCATAGTACCATAAATGCGGAAAAAAGCAAATATATCAGCGTTTGCCAGTTATCAGCGCATCGAGCGTTTCAAAAAGAAGGCGCGGCACTATGGGCTTTGCAAGATGCCCGTCCATGCCAGCGTCCTTTGATTTTTGCACGTCCTGAGCAAACGCATTTGCCGTCATTGCGACTATGATGATTTTTTTAGCGTCGGCGCGATCTAAAGCCCTTATTGCTTGAGTTGCTTCAAGCCCGTTCATCACAGGCATGCGAATATCCATGAGCACCGCGTCGTAATAACCGGGCTTTGACGCGGCAAACGCATTAAGCCCGAGCTTGCCGTTTTCCACGCACTCCACGCTGCAGCCTCTTGCGCGGAGCAATCTCACGGCTATTTCCGCGTTTAGCGGATGATCCTCGCAGAGCAATATGCGCGCACCGTTAAGCACACTAAACTCATTAGTTTTTTCGCGTGCGGGCGCGGTCTTGGCGCGCTCAAAGCTGAGCGTGACAGTCACCTCGGTGCCCTCACCCTTTTTGCTAGTAATGGCTATATCGCCGCCCATAAGGCTAACAAGCTTTTTAACTATCGACATGCCAAGCCCCACGCCATCGCAGCTTGCTTCCAAGTCGCTTTCCTGTGAAAACGGCTCGAATATATGAGGCAGGAAATCTTCACTTATCCCTACGCCATCGTCCTTTATTGTAAATCTGTCCGTAACCGAGGCGGCATTCTCATCAAGCCTTTCTATTATAAACATGATGTGCCCGCCCGCCGGAGTGAACTTGACCGCATTGGATAAAACGTTCACAAGTATCTGCTGCAAGCGCACCCTATCCGTCACCACAGGCACAGCCATTGTGCCATTTATAAATTGAAGTTCCACTTGCTTTTCATCTATTGTGGGCTTTATTGAAGCTATTATCGCATCTAAAAGCTGACGGCTGTCCGTAGGCTCCATGTTGAGCATGAGCTGGCTGTGCTCGATTTTATTCATATCGAGAGTATCATTTATGAGGCCTAAAAGATATTTGCCGGAGTTTTGCATTTTTATCAGATTATCACGCACCGGTTCGGGCAGCTCCTCATTGAGCGTGAGGTTTATAAGCCCAATTATCACGTTCATAGGCGTTCGCATATCGTGGCTCATTCTGGTGAGAAAATCGTTTTTTGCCTCGTCCGCCGCATGCGCCTGATCCTCAAGCTCAAGCCTGTCTGTTATGTCATGGCCAACGCCGTATAGACCCACTATTTCACCAAGGCGATCTTTTATCACATATTTGCTTGTTGACGTGAAGCGTCTGCGCCCGTCCTTTTCGGGTATAGGCTCAACATAGTCCTCAACCGGTATGCCGCTTGCAAGTATGCGCCTGTCGTCGCCGGTATATCTATCGGCAAGCTCCTTTGTGAAAAGATCATAATCGTTTTTGCCGATGATCTCGCCCTGCGGAACATTCACAAGCTCCGCAAAAGGCTGCGACGCGGCAATATAATTAAGCGACGTATCCTTTATAAACATTATATCGGAGGTGTTTTTTAGAAATGCGCTCAGTGCTTCAAGAAGCAACTCGTCATTCATGCAGATCCGCTCCTTAATGTAATTTATTTGATTATACCATTTTGGCAAATAAAGAGCAAACGAATAAGCATATATGCGACCGAAGGCTTAGGGCACAATACATATTTAACAAACAAAGGGTAGACGGAGGCGACCGCCGGAAT
>CAZUUR010000070.1:8508-8766 GCA_964622815.1 uncultured Oscillospiraceae bacterium
CTGCCCCAAAGTGATAGATTACTTACCTCATCACTATTTGAGGGAGCTAACGAAATGGACTGCACGTTTAAAACCAGCGAAGGCACGCTCAACTATCGCGTCGGCGCGATAATACTCAGCGAAGGCCACATAGCAATGGCGAAGAACCTGCGCGACCCATATTATTATTCTGTCGGCGGGCGCGTACACCTTAATGAAACAAGCGAGGCAGCAGTGCTGCGCGAAACATTTGAGGAGACAGGCGTCCATTTTGAAATA
>CAZUUR010000071.1:0-8464 GCA_964622815.1 uncultured Oscillospiraceae bacterium
ATTTTTCGTCCATTTGACACATTGCGTCCTGCTCGGCGCGCGTGCCTTGCGAAACCGGCGCTTGGCGCACGCCAACGCGCACCACGCGCGTGCTTCCGCTCAAAATATCCGCTATCATCGAGCCGAAGCCGCCATCTCTTATGCCGTCCTCAACGCTTATAACAGTATTGGCGTTCTTTTTTAACTCTGTCACCATATTTTCGTCCCACGGACGAATGAAGCGGGCGTTTACAAGACCCACGTCATAGCCTGCCGCCGCGCGTGCGGCCTGCTCCATCATGCGGCCTGTCGCAACTATGGTCACGCTTTTTATAGGCTTTAGCTCACACCATTTTCCATACTCAACATTCCCGTCCGCCTCATCGCCCTCCTCAAGCGCACCGCGGCCATATCTTATGGCACAGGGAGTGCTTAGCTTCATAGCAATGTTAAGCATTTGCCTAAGCTCGCGCTTTGTTGAAGGCGACATAATGCTCATGCCTGGCAGTGTGAGAAGATACGCAATATCATAAACGCCCTGATGGGTTTCGCCATCGTCGCCGACGAGCCCGGCTCTGTCAACGCCGAAGATCACGGGCAGCTTTTGCAGGCACACATCATGCAAAAGCTGATCGTAGGCACGCTGCAAAAAGGTTGAATATATAGCTGCCACAGGGCGCATGCCGCCCGCCGCGAGTCCCGCGGCCATGGTAACTGCGTGCTGCTCAGCTATGCCCACATCAAAGAAGCGCTCAGGGAAGCGGTTTTGAAACATTTCAAGCGCCGTGCCGGACGGCATTGCCGCCGTTATTGCCATTATGCTCGAATCGTCCTGCGCAAGGCGCACAAGCTCCTTTGAAAACACCTCGGAATTAGTTTCTCGTGGCGGTGTGAAGCTCAAGCCGTTTTGCACATTGAACTTGCCTATACCGTGGAAGCGTTCGGGGTCGCGCTCGGCAAATTCATAGCCCTTACCCTTTACAGTGAGCACATGCACAACCACAGGACGCTTTAGCTGCTTTGCCTGAAGCAGCGTTTTCTCCATGAGCTTTATATCGTAGCCGTCCACCGGGCCAAGATATGTATAGCCCATCTCCTCAAAAAGTACGTTTGGAATGAGCAGATATTTCAGCCTGTTTTTTAGGCGCAGCACACGATTTGAAAGGCGCGTGCCCACTTTGGGGATTTTCCCCAGCATAGAGGCGACGCTGCCCTTAAATTTATTATAGCCCACGCTTGAGCGCATTGTGTTCAGGTGCTTGTTGAGCGCGCCCACGTTGCGCGATATAGACATATTATTATCGTTTAATATTACTATGAGCGGAAGCTTTGAAAGCCCCGCGTCATTTAGCGCTTCAAACGCCATGCCGCCGGTTAGTGCGCCATCGCCCACGAGCGCTGCCACATACGAATCTTCGCCCCTTGCCACTATTGCACGCTGAAGCCCCACCGCCGCAGAAATCGCGGTTGAGGCGTGGCCGGTGGCAAAAGCGTCGTGCTCGCTTTCGGACGGCTTCGGAAAGCCGGATATGCCGTCCGCGCGGCGAAGTCTGTCAAAGCTTGCGGCGCGGCCTGTTAATATTTTATGCACATACGACTGGTGACCCACATCGAATATAAGCTTGTCCTTAGGGCTTGAAAACACCCTGTGCATGGCCATTGTGAGCTCCACAACGCCGAGGTTCGACGCTAAATGCCCTCCGCAGTCCGAAACGCTTTTCACAAGGAACGCGCGAATTTCGGCCGCTAACTCATTTAGCCGCGCCTCGTCCATGCGTTTATAATCCTCGATAGATTTTATCGAAGCTATGAGAGGGTAATTTTCAAGCATCAGGCGCCTTTCTAGTTCGCGCGGCACTGCGTATTTTTAGTTAGCTCAACGAGGGGTTCGGCGCCTTTGCCGAAGCCTTCAAGCGCGTCGAGCGCTGCCTTGGCGGTGCTTTGAGCGAGCGCCCTTGCGCCGTCAAGACCAAGCAGCGCCACATAAGTGAGCTTGTTGCTCTTTTGATCTTTGCCCAGAGTTTTGCCAACCTTGGCTTCATCGCCGACAACGTCGAGTATATCGTCTGTTATCTGGAAAAGCAAGCCGTAAAGCTCGGAAAAGGTTTGGGCTTTTTGATATTTCTCTTTGTCTGCCACGCTTGCCTGTGCAGGCCGCACTCCCGCAAGCCTCGCGCCGGCGAGCACCGCCGCGCTTATGAGAGCGCCGGTTTTATGCTTATCTATGTATTCAATAATAAATTCATTTGGCGACGGGTTTTTTTCATTGTTCATATCCGCCATCTGCCCTTCAACCATGCCGAAAACGCCAGCGCCGCGCGCTATCTCGCGCATGGCTTCTATGCTCCTATCGTCCGCACGGGAGGCCAGAAGCATTATTTCAAACGCGTATGAGAGCAGGCCGTCGCCCGCAAGCACCGCCGTAGCCTCGCCAAAGAATTTGTGATTGGACGGCTTACCGCGACGCATGTCGTCGTTATCCATGCAGGGAAGATCGTCATGAATGAGAGAATAGGTGTGTATCATTTCAATAGCGCAGGCAAAATCTAAAGCAGTCTCGTCAACCGTGCCGCCGAGCATTTCAAGCGTTGAGAGCAGCATGCAAGGCCTAAGTCTTTTGCCGCCCGCGAACACACTATACATCATCGCCTCGCCCAAGCCCGCCGGAGTGCGCTTTAAAAGCTCGAATAACCTATCGTTTATCTTATCCACATAGCTGTCAATCTTCATTTTTATGACCATAGCTTTCGTTTACGAAAGCATCCTTTCAAAATTGAGACTAGTTTTGAAAAATATCTTCAACGAAGCGCTGCGCTATTCGTTTGCACTCGGCGGATAAAGCCACAACGCTAGTTTGAAAGTTCACTTTCAAGCTTTTCTTCCTTTGCAAGAAGCTCTATACGCGCTTCGTACCCATCAAGTATCTTTAAGCACTCCTTTGATAGCTCCTCGCCTCGCTCATAAAGCGTAACCATCTGTTCAAGCGGGAGATTGCCATTTGAAAGCTTTTCAACTATTTGGCTCAGCTCCTCGTATGTCTTTTCGTAATTTGCGGTCTTTTTTGCTTGGCTCATTTGGACTCCTTTGTGATAATTTCATCTATGGTTGCATTAGCGCTGCCATCGCGCAGCACAAGCATTGCTTTTTCACCTTTTTTGAGTGCTTTAACGCTCGAAGCCACCATGCCCGTTTCATGCATGACCATAGCAAAGCCACGTTCGAGCACGTTTTGTGGCGAAAGCGCGTTAAGCGCAGCGGCAAGCCTGTCTTGCTCTGAATATGCCGCTGCCGTGGCGCTCTGCACAGCTTCCAAAAGCGCGCGCCGCTTTTCAAGCACATCGCGCCTGTTAAGCTCAACTGCGTGGCGCACGCCAGCGAGTGCGCCCGATGAACGCACCGCGTTTATCTCCGCGCGTTTTGACCGCAAGCTTTCATTCGCCGCTCTTGTGAGCCTTCGGCCAAGGTCAACCACGCTCTCGCGCTCCTGAAAATATTCAGGCACGCACAGCTCGGCCGCCGCCGATGGGGTGGGCGCTCTAAGGTCAGCTACAAAATCCGATATGGAAAAATCCGTCTCATGCCCCACGGCGCTGATTATGGGCGTATCGCTCTCATATATGGCGCGCGCAACGGCTTCCTCATTAAACGCCCACAAGTCCTCCACGCTGCCTCCGCCTCGACCAACTATTATAACGTCTATATCGTCCCTCGCGCTTAAAACGCGCACGCCCTTTGCTATTTCCTCGGCCGCGCCGACACCCTGAACCATAGCCGGATAGAGCGTCATATTCATTTTAGGGTAGCGCCGCCTTATTATATTGGCTATATCCTGAATTGCTGCGCCCGTTCGCGAGGTTACTATGCCAACACACCTTGGAAGCAGCGGTATCCGTTTCTTTTTCGACTCATCAAAGAGCCCTTCGGCTTCGAGCCGCGCCTTTAGCCGCAGAAACTTGGCGTAAAGCTCGCCCTCGCCTTCTTTTGAAAGCGTTCTTACATATAGCTGAAACTGGCCGTCCTTTTGATAGAGCGAAGCGTAGCCTCGCGCGGTTACGGACATGCCGTCCTTTAGTTCTTCACTCGCACTTGAGGCGTATGTGCGAAACATTACACAGCGCACAAGCGCCCCATCATCTTTGAGAGAAAAATAAAGATGTCCCGAGGAATGGCGTTTAAAACCGCTAAGCTCGCCTTTTACGGAAACGTCCTTTAAAAGCACGTCGCCCGAAACGAGCTTTGCCACATAATCATTTAGCTGTGAAACGGTGAGCACATATCCCTCAGTTAGCATTTTATAACTCTAGCTTCCTTTCATGGCAATGGTTTTGCAAAACTTTCGCCTCTCTTGGCGAAAAAGCCGCAAACCGCTAGGTTGAAATTTCGCTTTCAAAATTGGCCTTCCAAACATCACGCGCTATCAGCGCAGCACCGACGGCGTTATCGCTGCTTAATCGGTTTTCGCCAAAAAACAGCTTTATATCGTCGCGCTCCGCCCTTTTGAGCCGAACAAAAAGCAATTCGCGCAGCAGCGCGCTCGACATTACGCCGCCCGCAAGCAGCACGGCGCTTAAATTTTCGCTGTCACAAGCGGCTATAATGAGCTTAATGAACGTGCGGGCAAGGCAGTCGTACACACAATATGCCAGCTCGTTTTTGCCCACGCCCTCGCTTATGAGCCTTTGCGCCATAGTTTCAACGCCGGAAAACGAGCATTCAAGGCCCTTTATGCGTGCGGGCAGCTTGGGCGCGGCGCTTATATCCGCCTCCCGCGCAAGCTTTTCTAAGTCCGCGCCCGCCGGGAAGCCAAGGCCGAGGCTCACGCCCACCCTATCTACGAACTGCCCCGCGCTTAAATCAGATGTGCCGCCTACTGGCTTTACATTATGATAGCCCTCGGCGCGAAAAAGCTCCGTTGTGCCGCCGGAAATATGCAGCCCCAGAAACGGCGCTTGCATGAGCGCTTCGTTTTTATAGAGCGCGGCACGAATATGCCCCGATTGATGGGAATTTTCATATAATGGAACGTTTAGTGCCGAGGCTATGCTTCTCGCCGCTATAAGACCAGAGAGGAAAACTGGCATATACGAGCCTTCATCGTCCTTTGGCGCGCGGCTCACACCCACGGCCGCGATACGGCTGCAATCAAGCTGCTTTAACAGCTCCGGTATCATTATGCTCAAATTTCTTGTGTGTTCAAACACCGCGTCGCTCTGGCGCAGGCCTCGCTCGTTTTTAGCAACATAAAGCACCGTCCGCTTATCGTGGACGATGCCATTTTCATCTATAAGCGCGAGCGAGGTGGTATAACAGCTCGTGTCTACACCCAAGAATACGCACATTTTAACCCTTTAATTTTCTTGATACCGTGCCAAGCAGGCCGTTTATGAAAGCGGAGGAATCCTCGCCGCCAAAGCGCTTTGCAAGCTCCACGGCTTCGTTTATTGAAACGCCGGTTGGAATATCTTCCCTATAGAGCATTTCATAAAGGGCGACGCGCATAATGCAAAGATCAACGCGCGGAAGTCTGTCAAAGCTCCAGCCTATGGCGTTATCGGCAATGTATTTATCTATCGTGGCCTTATTGGCTTCAATGCCATCTATTACGCCATCGGAGAAAGCCACGTCCGCCGCTTCGACGGGTTCAAAAATTCCGGATTTTTCCAACACGTCCTCGTATGTTTCATCGCCGCCAAACATGCGCGCAAAGGCAAGCTTCATGGCTACCTCGCGCGCGGTTTTTCTGCTCATGTATAATATCCCTTTCCCAATTTGCGGACGACTCCGCGTTTATTTTCTAAAAAGCCTGGTGAAAAATTCGTTTACGCGGGCACGGCCGCCATCATCGAGCAGCATGCCGAAGAAATACGCTATGCCCACTATTACAACCAAAAGCAGCGTTCTGAAAAAGCCCATGGTAAGCATAAGCACTGTGAGCAATATGCCTAATATTACAAGCAGCAAACGCCATTTATATTTTCTTAGGAACTCCGCAAAATTTTCCATACGACGCTCCAAATCATATAGTTGACGGCCTTGACGGCAAGGGCGTGTTGACTATAAGAACGGTTATTTCTTTAACGGTTATTCCGGAAAGCCCTTCTACATAAGCCTTGAGCGACTGCTGTATCTCTGGCACGGCAACAGGGGCGACAGTGTCGTTTTGAACATTGAGTCTGAGCGATATTCTCACTCCGCCCTCAACTGGCTGCACCTGGCTTTCACAATCCTTAACCACCTGATTGGCTCTGCAATGGCGCTGAACCATGCTGTCTATTGCGGCAAGTGAAATATACGCTGCGCCGACTTCGGTGTTTAATAGCAGCGCCGACGTTGGCATTGCGGGCGCAGGCGGGTTCGTCATAGCGCCTATGAGCCTAAAAGCTATTACAAGCAAAACAATGCCTATGCCCGCCGCACACAGCGAAACCGCTATGCCGCTGCCCGCGAGCGCCGCTACGCTAAAGAGCATATCAGCCGTGATAAGGTTGAGCGCAACGCCTATCATAGCGGCCGCAAAAGCCACCACAAGGATTATCAGGAACACAAGAAGTATTTTATCTATAACGCGAAATCGCATCTTCAGTATGCCTCCATTATTGTTCCGGCTGTATTTCTTCTTTTTTGGCTTTATCAAAGCTGATTGACTGCACAGCAATGTTCACCTGCGAAACATTAAGCCCGGTCATAGTTTCAACGGCATTTTTTATGCTCTTTTGCACGTTTAGACATACTTCATGGATTTTGAAGCCATATTTAACCGATACGGTGAGGTCTATTATCACATTGTTCTCGTTGACCTCCACCTTAACGCCCTTGGTAGCGCTTTTTTTATTGTTGAATATGCCGGCAATACCGTCCGCAACGCCTCCGAAAACGCCTTCCACGCCTTCAATTTCGGCCGTGGCGAGCCCTGCAATGGTTGCAATGACTTCGGGAGAGAAAACTATTCTGCCGCCCTCAACATTGGTTGCTCCGCAAATCGCTTCGGTATTTATATCATTTGCCATGATAATTGCCTCCTATCGTAATCATTTTCTCTAGTATAACAAAAAATGAGCTTTCTGCATAGGCGCTTTAGCTCATTTTATTTTGCGGCAACGTGAACTTTTTTTGAAGATTAATGCAAACGACCTCAAGAGCCGGTCAATATCTTAATGTTTTCAGCACTTTCGCCCGTTTCGCCGCGCACTATATCCAATATCTGCGCTACCTCGCTCTTAGATAGCTCCTGCGCGTTTACAACCACGTTCACCGCACCGCCGCGAAACGTTACCGCCGCGTCCAAAAAGCCTTTTGCGCGAATGAGGTTTTCTATCACAAACTCCTTCTCCATGTTGCTTACAAGCTCAAGCTTTTGCTGCTGCGCATCGTTGAGCGTTTCAGCGTCGTTTGCACTGGTGGCGATTATTTCGTCCAGATATTCTATTTCCATCTTGCGCACAGCCTCGCGCTCATCGCGAAATGACTGAAAATAATCTGCCGGCGCTGACGCCTCGAGCGCCGGCTCTATGTTCACGTCTGCCGCGCCCGCCGCATTGGCGGCGGCCTGCGTTTCACGCCTTTGCGCCTCGTCCTTATTGAGCTTAACGCTCGCCAGCACCGCGAGCACAAGCAAAAGCCCCAAGCACACGAGCGTTGCATTGCGCTTCACATTGGACGCGCGACCCGCGTCCTTGCCCGTTTCTTTCATTCGATTACCCCCATACTAATTATTTTTCATCTCGAATACCTCGACCTTGTCTAGCGCAACGCCTAAAAGCGCACGCACGGCGTTTTGAAGGTCTATTCTCACAGATATATCCGCCGCGCCTTCAGCCACCACGATAACGCCTCTTACGCGCGGCAGGCGCTCCGTAAGCACTATAGGCTCAGATCCGCCTGAGCCTGTTACGGGCCTAGATGACTCCACCCTGTTTTCCGACATGCTCTCGCCTCCCGTGGTTACGCTCGACTGCGTATCCGTGCTCATGGCGGGCACAAGCTCGACGCCGGTTTCATAGGTTATCATCACGTCCACAGCGCCCGCGCCACGAATTTTTGATAGCACCTCGCACAAGCGCGCTTCCGTATCGGGCTGAGATGCCGTAGTCACAGAAGCGGCGGCGCTTTTTTCGCTTACGCCTGTAAGCAGGCATATTCCAACGCCGAGCGCCGCGAGCAGCGCGTACACTGCTATTTCAAAGCGCTTATCGGTCTTCATTTTATCCGTCAGTTTTTTAAATAGCTTCATAGCGGCTCCTATGTGAATATTTTAAGCGGCTCAGCCACTATTATTATGAGCGCGAGTGCCACGGCGCGGCGTGCGCTGTTTTTTAGTCCGCCCTCAGGTAATATATATTCAAACACAGCTCCCAATATTGCCGCCACGGCTATTTTAAAAGCGCAGGAATAAATAAGCTCGGCCATCACGGGTTCACCACCGACACCACAAGCCCGCCGCTTATTATAAACATCAGCCCTACCGCCACTACCGCCGCAAAGAGAT
>CAZUUR010000071.1:8474-8765 GCA_964622815.1 uncultured Oscillospiraceae bacterium
AGCATATCGGCGGCGCTTGAAAGCAGCTTTGGCACTCGCGCATCGCTAAATGGCTCTGTGAGCGCGGCAGCGGCTCTTAGCGCAAGGCTCGTGCCGCCTATTGATATGAGCGGCGAGAGCGCTATTCCCACGGCAATAAGCATCGACGCAGCTCCGGCGGCATTTTTGATTATGGCGGCACTGCCTATCACATTTTCAAGCGCGCCCGATACCGCTCCGCCAACTATGGGTATGCTCTCGCGCAAGGCGTATTTCGCGGTGCGCATAGTAAGTGTATCCATACTGCCAACA
>CAZUUR010000072.1:0-8684 GCA_964622815.1 uncultured Oscillospiraceae bacterium
GCCCACCCCGGGAGCGATATGCACAGCGCCATAGAGCTTGCTCAATATCTAAAAAAGACAGGCCAGCGCCCCGAGCAGGTGCAGGATTTTTATCCAACGCCCGGCACGCTCTCCACCTGCATGTTTTACACCGGCTTCGATCCGCGAACGGGCGAAGCGGTCTACGTTGAGCGCGACCCTGAGAAAAAGGCCATGCAGCGGGCGCTCATGCAGTTTTTTATACCAAGGGAGTTTGCGTTAGTGAGAAAAGCTCTCATATTTGCCGGACGCGACGACCTAATAGGCTATGGCAAAACCTGCCTAGTGCCACCTGAAAAAAGGGGCAAAAGATAAATAACCCCTTCCTTAGTTAATTCACACATTTCACTCGCAAAAACGCGCCCCCGGATACCTCCGAAGGCGCGTTCTTTATTGTTCTTTAAATTACCGAAAGAATGTTGAAAACGATTATGCCAAGGTAAGTGCCTATGGCATAGCCGAATGTGCCTATAAGCATGCTCGGCCCTATAAGCTTGGTCCAGCCTTGCGAGATGGCCATGGCGGCGGCAGTGGTGGGGCCGCCAATATTGGCGTTGGACGCAAGGATAATTTCCTCAAGATTAAATTTGAAGAGCTTGCCAAAGCCGAAGCAGAACAGCATATTAACAAGCACCATAACGCCCGTGAGCACGAGAAGCAGGGGCGCTTCGCGAATAAGCGCGCCTATGGAAGCGGGAACGCCTATTACGAAGAAGAACAGATAGATGAGGTAGGTGCCTATCTCCTGAGTGCCGGCAAGCTTGGATACCGGCTTGCTTGCGAAGGTAGCCACGAGCAGCGACAGCGTGGTTATCCACACATACTGGCTGCCAAAGAAGCTATTTAGAAGATTGAGTATGAAGCTGCCGGTGGGTATCACGGAAGCAATGAAGCCCGCAATAAGCTTTGCAGCCATAACTATAACGGCGCTGAGCGCAACGTTTATAGCTATATCCTTGAGGGATATTTCCTTGCGTCCCCAGAAAGAGGCCGCGCGGGTCTTTTCGCCCTCAATCTCCTTCTCGTTTACGCCGCGCTGGACTTCGTCCATGTGCGGGTGCTTATACTTTTTGAAGAAGAAGTTCCATGTGGGTATTGCAAGCAGCAGGAAGAAATAGAGCGCCATCAAAAGGTTGTCAGCAACGGTGAGAGAACCTATGGTGGTGGTGCCTTCCATAAAGGTTGCCGCAAGAGCCGAGAAATTCACACCGCCGCCTATATACGAGCCGGTCATTGTGGCTGCGGACGCGGCAAGATTTTCAAGGCTTGAGCCCTTGAGCAGCAGGAACGCGAGCAACGCGCCTACCATTGTGCCAACAGCGCCGATAAGGAAGATTGCAAGGAAACGGCCCGTATCCTTCCACATTATCTTCAAATTGCACTGCATGAGCAGCATAGGAATTGCGAGCGGGACAGCTATGCCCCAAACAAAATCGTCGAACACGGGCGCGTTGGTGGGGATTATGTTGAGGTTAACCATCACCAGTGCGCCAATCAGCGCGATTATCGCGCCAGAAAGCTTGGACGCCCATTTGTACTTTTGCTCAAGCCAAATGGAGAACGCTACTCAACCGCACATTAACGCCAAAAGCGGAAATGTTTGGTCCGCGGAAAAAAGAGTGCCGCCAGAAAACATGTATAATTCCTCCTAATATTTTTTATCGGGCGCAAAAACGCCCAAAATTAGTTCACTCTATGGGGAAATCAAAATATGTGTCCGGGTATGGCTCGGGATCTACTATATAGTGCCACCATTCTTCTTTATAAAGCCTAAAGCCGTTTGAAAGCATCGCGTCGCGCAGTATGGCGCGATTTTGCTCCTGCTGCTTTGTTAGCCCTTCTGCTCCGTGATGCGAGCGAATATCCATATAGTCGAATATGCTGCCCATATCAAGCTCCTGAGAAGTGTTCACATCAACTATCGTAAGATCCACCGCACAGCCACGCGAATGCCCGGATTTGCGGCATATATAGCCAAGGTCGAACATATCGGCCTTGTTTACATTTGGAAAATGGATAGGCTTCCTTCTGTCGTCTTCCACCACAGCGCCCCAGCGCATAAAATGGTCCACAGCGCGCTGCGGCCGATAACAATCGAAAAATTTCATCACATAGCCCTTTTGCCTTAATACCTCCGCGGCCTTAACAAGTCTCTCAGCCGCCTCCTTCGTTACCACGACGAGCGGCTTTAAATAGCCGTCTATAGGCGAGCCGATAAAATTATCAGTGCCTGCATATTTTGCATCGACTATGCAATCCTCTATTACTTCGTCAACATATAAAAAACCTTCGGGAAGACCTTTTTTTACAATCCCCCTCGTGCTTTGATTCATCATTTTATCGTCCTTTCTAAAATTTCACCGTCTGATTGCGGCGCAATAGTGAAATTTGACAGTAAAATAATATATTAAACGCTGACTTTTTGCAACACATTTTTGATATGATATTTATAAAAATAGGCAAATATTTATGTTTTATGAAATTTTAGTGTATACTATGCAATAAAAATAGAGCTTTGTAAAAAACCAGCCGGGCTGAAGCACGGCTGGTTTTAAAATTAACTATTTATCCATCTCCTCGAAAAGCCTTACAACATTTGCGCTCGACGCCTCAAGACGGGTTTTGGCTTCTCTTACGGCGATTAGGTCAATGTCGTCAAGCTTGTCAACCTTCACCTTGCCAACGAGCTTTCGTAAAGCGTCGCAATCGTCCTTGACCTGCTTTTTCTCGACCTTGTCAAGCTTTTTGCCCGCCACGCCAAGAGCGCGGTCGCAGCGTGAGATAAGCGCCTTGGATTCGCCCAGTATCGTGAGCGCGTCGCGCCTTATGCCGTCCTTGGCGGCATATTGCTCGGCGTCGCGTATGGCCTGCTCTATCTCGGCATCGGACATTTTGTCGTTTGCGGATATGGTTATGGACTGCTCACGTCCGGTATCAAGGTCGCGTGCATAGACCTTGAGTATGCCGTTTACGTCTATATCGAATGTGACCTCAATCTGCGGCACGCCTGCCGGAGCGCGTTTTATGCCATTGAGGCGGAAGCGGCCGATAGTTTTATTATCGCTTGCCATAGGACGTTCGCCCTGAAGGACATGAATTTCAACGCTCGTTTGGAAGGGTGCGGCCGTGCTGAACACCTGCGAATAGTGAACCGGCAGGGTTGCGTTGCGCTCCACAAGCCGCGTTGCCACGCCGCCGACGGTTTCTATTGAAAGCGAAAGAGGGGTTACGTCCAATAGAAGTATGCCGGCCGATGAGCCTGAGAGCGACATTTTGTTGCCCGAAAGCGTGTTTGCCTGTATGGCCGCGCCCTGCGCCACGCATTCATCGGGGTTGATGCTCTTTGACGGCGCTTTGCCGATAAAGCTTTGCACCTTGTCCTGCACGGCCTTTATTCGGGTCGAGCCGCCCACGAGCAGCACCATATTAAGCTCCGACGCGGCTATCCCAGCATCGGAAAGCGCCTGATGCATTGGGGTCGTTGTGCGCTCAACGAGATCCTTTGTAAGCTCGTTAAACTTGGCGCGAGTTAACGTATACTCCATGTGAACCGGGCCGGACGCGCTTTGTGCGATATACGGCAGATTTATTTTTGCAGCCTCCGAGGCAGAAAGCTCCTTTTTGGCGTTCTCCGCCGCCTCGCGCACTCGAAGCTGCGCGGACGGATCGCGCGAGAGATCCACCTTTTTATCGCGTTTAAATTCACGCATGAGAAAATCGGCTATGCGCGAGTCAAAATCGTCGCCGCCAAGATGATTATCGCCATTGGTTGCTAAAACCTCTATAACGCCTTCGCTTATCTCGATAATGGAAACGTCGAACGTGCCGCCGCCAAGATCGTAAACCATAGCCTTTTGCGGCCTGCCGTTATCAAGTCCGTAAGCAAGCGCCGCGCTCGTTGGCTCGTTTATTATGCGCAGCACGTTAAGCCCCGCTATGCGCCCAGCGTCTTTTGTGGCCTGCCGCTGAATATCGTTGAAATAAGCCGGAACGGTGATAACTGCGTCGGTAACAAGCTCGCCAAGATACTCCTCCGCGTCCTTTTTTAGCTTTCTTAGTATCATGGCGCTTATCTCTTGCGCCGAAAACGCCTTGCCATCTATATTGCAGCGCCAATCAGTGCCCATTTCGCGCTTGACGGAGCTTATTGTGCGCTTTGCATTCATCGCCGCCTGACGCTTCGCGCTCGAGCCTACAAGCCTTTCACCAAGCTCTGTGAACGCCACAATGCTCGGCGTGGTGCGCTCGCCCGTGGAGCTTGGGATTATAATGGGTTTACCGCCCTCCACAACGGATACGCAGCTATTGGTCGTGCCTAAATCAATTCCTATCGCCTTTGTCATGAGTTTTTCCCTTTCGATATTTTTAGCGCAGGGGAGTTGAACCCATGCGCGTATTGGGCTATCCTTTCGCATTGAATTTCGTGAATGCGGTACTAGTGTTGAACCCATGCGCGTATTGGGCTATCCTGTGCTTTAGCAGCCGCACATAGACATGCGGCAGCATAGCTGCATTACGCATAGACCCGCGCACAGGCCAACCGTACCGCGCGCGTCCATATTGAAGCCGCGACCCGCGCTTTGATAGCTCTTAGCGTCACGCCCGATAATTCGCATGGCGTTTTGATATTCCCTGTTGTTCGGCTCCATATTCGCCGCTTTTTGAATATTCTCCCACGCCGCCACGCGGTTGCCCGCGCCAAGATTGGCTATTGCGCTCAAATAATACCAGCGCGCGTTCCGCTCCGCGCTCACCATACCGTTTAAAATGCTCACGGCATTAGCGTAGCTATCATTATTTATGGCAATTATCGCCTGCCTTACTCCTGGCGAATCGCCGCTTAGCACGGTTGGCTTAGGTATTGCGGTTTGATAGCCGCCGAAGAAATCGTTAAAATCGAAGCCGCCGTACGCCCCTTGCTGTCGGTAGTCACCACTACTGTAGTCGCCACTATTGTAGCCGCCGCCGTAACCGCCGCCGTAATATTGGCGGGACTGGCGCTGCTGCTCCTGCTCGGCGCGAGCCTTGGCGTATTTATCGGGGTTCATTATCATGTCGTAGGCTTCGTTTATCTCGTTCATTTTCTTGGATGCGTTGGGGTCGTTGGGGTGCATATCAGGGTGATAGAGCTTGGCCATTTTGCGGTAAGCCTTCTTCACCTCGTCCATGGAAGCCGAGCTTGCCACGCCCAACACCTTATACGGATCGTCAATCATTGTTCGGCCCCCCTTTCGCTTCCTTATTTAGCATAGCGTTATATTGCTGCCACACTCCGCCATAAATTATGTTCCTAAAAATTTCCATATCCGCTTCAAGCGGCAGCTTTTCAAATTCTTTTGCCGCCTCACCTATCAAAAGCATGAGCGTATCGCGCATATCCTTTTTGCCCATCGTCACAAGCGGATTATAAGCGCCGCGCTTTTGGTCTTTTTTATAGTCTATGGCCGCGTCCATGAGATAAATAAATCTTCCAAGGCCGCTGCCAAAGGAGTAAAGCGTCGGGGCGAACACATCGGCTTCATCATAAACGAAAAGCTCGCCCATAATTCTGCCAAATGCGTTAACAGCGTCGTCAGCGCCGCTTTTAGCGTCTTTTTCTATCATGGTGAGCTTTTTTAGCTCGTCCTTTACGCGCGCGCACTGGCGCGGCCATGCTGCTTCGATTTTCGCGCATGGCTTTTTAAGCTTGGCGCTAAGGACGCGGCTCGCCATATTTTTATCGTCCGTCCAATCGTCAACACACTTGAAATATGCAAGATATACGTTCATATCCGCGGCGTATGAGGTGAATTTATTTATTATATAAGGCCTTTCCTTCGCCGGGTGAACCGCGCACCGCCCCGTGCCGCTTTTTTCCTCCGGCTCATACAACGATGATAAAAGCAGCGCCAAAAAGGTGAGGTCGTATGTGAGCGTAGCGCGGGCGGCTTGTCCGTGCCGTGCGCCTATCTCGCGGCAAAGCCCGCAATATGCGGCCTGATAGCGCGTTTTGTCCACCTCGGTCATGGTGGCTGTATTGCCTACTACATAGCCAAACACTTCTAGCTCCTCGCCTCAAAGCGCTCGCCGCAATTTTTGCAGGTGACCACTATTTTGCCCTTGCCCTTTGGCACGCGCAGGTACTGGCCGCATCTTTTGCATTTAAAATAGCGATGCGTCTTTCTGTCCGCAAACCGTCTGCGCATAAGCCGCCAGCCCTCGCGCATGGGCTTTGTGAGCTTGAGCCACGCCGCGTTTTCGGCACGGCGCTTATCGAGCTTTTTTGAATATGACCTAAACATCGAATAGACAAAGAGTGCAAACGATATAATTACCAACCATGATACAGCCGGAATGAACGATATGATAAGCAATATCATCGCCACGACGGTGAGGAAGCTTGAAAGCGAGTCCGTGCCATTGCGGCCGCGCATAAACTGCTCGAGCTTCCAGCCTATTTTTTCAAACCATTGGCGCATTGAGTTTCCTCCTCAATTTGGGCTAAATGCCACTATCGGTATACTATACGATATGAAATTAGACCTAATATAATCAAAGAAGAAAAATTTTTGTGAACTACAGTAATGTGGCCTACCCATCGCCAATCTTCAGTTGGCTTTGGCCACTTTTGCATGCCTTAGCGTGGGTAGATCCGTATTGGGGTTACAGCAAAACACGGTCGAGCCTTGACTCGACCGTGTTTTGCTACAGCTTTATTTTTCCACGAGGCTCATTATCGCCTTATCTGCGCTGAAGAAATATGCGTCCAGGCCTATCTCCTCTGTTACGCCCGCGCGGTCGAGATAAACTCGCACGCCGTCCGATGTGCCGCACAGCGCCACTGTTCTGCCCTCGTCCTTTAGCCTTTTACAAAGCTCAAGCATTGTCTGCGCGCCTGATACGTCCACGCTTGACATGCCCCTTACGGAGAGTATCACATGGTCGAACTTTGGCATTTGCTCCATGAGCCGGTTAAATTCGTCCACCGCGCCAAAGAACAGCGATCCGGTTACATAAACCACGCCCGCGGTTTTCAGCTTCGCCTCCGTGGCGCCCGGTTTGCGCTCCGCTATGTTGAGCCTGCCAATGTCTATATCGGAAAAATTAACCTTTATGTGGCTGGTCTGCGTCATATAAATTATGGCGGAATACACAACGCCGAGCAATATGGCAACCGTGAGATCAAATATAACCGTGGCGGCCATTGTGATAATAAACTGGCTTATGCCGGACTTAAACTTGTGCTTGAATATATAGCGTATGCCTTCCCAATCGTTCATGCGCCACGCAGTTACCATCAAAACGCCCGCGAGCGCCGCAAGCGGAAGCTTCGCCATCACGCCGCCAAGAAGGAACATGGAAGCAAGCAGGAAAACAGAGTGGAAAATGCTTGTAAGCCGCGTCTGCTGGCCTGATTTTATAGCCACGCTCGTTCTGGCTATCGCCGCCGTTGCGGGCACTCCGCCGAATAACGGCAAAAACATATTGCCAACGCCCTGCGCTATAAGCTCCTGATCGGCGTTGAAGCGCTCGTTCTTCATTCTTGAAGCCGACGCGCCGCACAAAAGACTCTCTATCATACCCAATGCCGCTATTGTGACTATGGGCGACACGAGATCCTGTATCGCGGAAAGATCGAGCTTGGAAAAATCAAGCCTGTCGTCGAGCATGAGCGTTTTGGGTATGTCCCCCACGACGGCGAGCGAATGCATATTTGCCGCCACCGCCACGATATACGCAGCTATTATCGCCACAAGCGAGCCGGGCACCTTAGCGCCCCACTTTTTAGGCCAAAGCAGCATAACCAAAATAACTACTGCGCCTATTATTACGGCCTGCCAGTTGGGGCTGAAGCCGAGGCGTGCGTAAGAAGCAAGCTTTTGTAAATTGCTTACCCCCTGCGATGTTGTGCCAAAGAAATTATCAATTTGCCCAAGCGCTATTATTATCGCTATGCCCGATGTAAAGCCCATAACAACCGGCATAGGAATAAAGCTTATGAGCCGTCCTAGCTTAAATACGCCCGCAAGCAGCAATATAGCGCCCGCGAGGAAACACGCGAGAAAAACGCCCTGCAAGCCGTGAGTGGCCACTATGCCGATTAAAACAGCGCTCATAGCGCCCGTCGGACCGGACACCTGATAGGAAGCGCCGCCCAGCACCGCTATCACAATGCCGGCAATTATCGCCGTAACAAGCCCCGCAGCGGCGGTCGCGCCAGATGAAACGCCAAAAGCGAGCGCCAATGGCAGCGCCACCGCGCACACGGTGAGTCCCGCCATTACGTCCTTTAATAAGCGCGCGCCGTTATAGCCCGCAAACTCGGCCTTTAAATCCTGAAAATAACGTGAAAACATGAAATCCCCCATACAAATCATTTAAAACACACACGAGTTATTATGATAGCACTGTGAGGTGATAAGTTCAAGGGGGGAGTTATGGCAATGGAACATTGCCATTTACGCCAGCCCGCGGCACTGGGGCAGTGCCGCGGCCAGCCCGGGGTACTTAAAAACAGTCCACCGGACTGTTTTTCCCGCGCTCTGGCGCGGACGTACCCTTCAAGTCCCATCGACTTTAATTATGCAGATACATAAAATGGAGTTGCTAAAGCAACTCCATTTTATGTATCTGGTGCGGTCGATGGGACTTGAACCCATACGGTCTCCCATACGCACCTTAAACGT
>CAZUUR010000073.1:0-8601 GCA_964622815.1 uncultured Oscillospiraceae bacterium
AGGCGGTGCAATCCGCACAGAGCATAGCCCTCGAGCACCAAAGCCAGCAGGTGGACTGCGAGCACCTGCTGCTCGCGCTGCTAAAGGAGGATAACTCGCTCATAAGGAGCCTCATCAAGCGTGCCGGCGCGGACGAGGCCGCGTTTACGGCGGCCGTCGAGGCGCGAGTTGACTCTATGCCCAAGGTGATGAGCGCCTCGCGCGAAGCGGATAAGATTTATGTCACGCGCGAGCTCGACGCAGCGCTTCTCACAGCCGAAAAAGAGGCCAAGCGCATGAAGGACGACTTCGTGTCCGTTGAGCATTTATTTCTCGGCCTGCTCCAGGAGTCAGGCGCACAGCTAAAGCAGCTTTTTAAGGCGCACGGCATTACTCGTGACGCTTTTTTAAAGGCGCTTATGGACGTTCGCGGAGGTGCGCGCGTCACGAGCGACACGCCCGAGGACACATACGATTCGCTAAAAAAATACGCACAGGACTTAGTCGCCTTGGCGCAGCAGAATAAGCTCGACCCCGTCATTGGCCGCGACGACGAGGTTAGAAATGTTATTCGCATACTCTCGCGCAAAACCAAGAACAACCCCGTGCTCATAGGCGAGCCGGGCGTTGGCAAAACCGCCATAGCGGAGGGTCTGGCGCAGCGCATTGTGCGCGGCGACGTACCCGCCACATTAAAGGAGCGCAGCCTTTATTCGCTCGACATGGGCGCGTTGATAGCCGGCGCTAAATTCCGCGGCGAATTTGAAGAGCGCCTAAAGGCGGTCTTAAACGAGGTCAAGCGCAGCGAGGGCAAGATTATCCTCTTTATCGACGAGCTGCACAACATCGTCGGCGCGGGGCGCACCGAAGGCTCTATGGACGCGGGCAACCTGCTCAAGCCCATGCTCGCGCGAGGCGAGCTTCACTGCATAGGCGCGACCACCTTAGATGAATACCGCAAATATATCGAAAAGGACGCGGCGCTCTCGCGGCGCTTTCAGCCCGTAATGGTCGATGAGCCTACCGTTGAGGACACGATAAGCATTCTTCGCGGGCTAAAGCAGCGCTACGAGGTGTTTCACGGCGTTAAAATAAACGACTCCGCGCTCATAGCCGCCGCCACGCTTTCAAACAGATATATTTCCGATCGTTTTCTGCCCGATAAGGCCATAGACCTTGTGGACGAGGCGTGCGCGTTGATTCGCACCGAAATGGAGTCCATGCCGCAGGAGCTTGACGATATATCCCGCCGGATAATGCAGCTTGAGATAGAGGAGGCGGCGTTAAGCAAGGAGAACGATAAGCTAAGCGCCGCGCATCTTGAGGAGATTCGCAAGGAGCTTTCAGGCGAACGCGAAAAATTTAAGGCGCAGCGCGCCAAGTATGAAAACGAGAAGGATTCGATAAAGAGCGTGCAAAAGCTGCGCGAGGACATTGAAAATGCCAACGCCGAGCGTGAAAAAGCCGAGCGCGAATACGATCTCAACCGCGCCGCCGAGCTTAAATACGGCACTCTCCCCAAATTGCAGGCGCAGCTTGAAAAGGCCGAGGCGGAGTTTGAAAAAAAGCAGACTGGTGAAAACCTTCTGCGCGAACGCGTGACAGAGGAGGAAATAGCAAAAATCGTCGCCCGCTGGACCGGCATACCTGTATCAAAGCTCATGGAGGGCGAAAGGGATAAGCTATTGAACATGGAGGCGATACTTCACCGCCGCGTGATAGGGCAGGACGAGGCCGTCCGTGCGGTGTCCGACGCGATACTTCGCACTCGCGCGGGGCTTAAAGACCCTAAAAAGCCCATAGGCAGCTTTATGTTCCTTGGGCCAACGGGCGTTGGCAAGACGGAGCTTGCAAAGGCGCTCGCCAAGGCGCTTTTTGACGATGAAAACAACCTCGTGCGCATAGATATGTCCGAATACATGGAGAAATTCTCCGTGTCCCGCCTTATAGGCGCACCTCCGGGCTACGTTGGCTACGACGAGGGCGGCCAGCTCACCGAGGCCGTGCGCCGCAAGCCCTATTGCGTGATATTGTTTGACGAAATAGAAAAGGCGCACCCTGACGTTTTCAACGTGCTGCTGCAGGTGCTCGACGATGGCCGCATAACCGATTCGCAGGGACGCACGGTGGATTTTAAGAATACCGTCATCGTGATGACCTCAAATATAGGCTCAGGGAATATTCTTGACGGCATTGTAGATGGCAAGCTCACCGATGCCGCCAAGGCGGACGCTATGCGCCTTTTAAAGGCGCAGTTCAGGCCGGAGTTTTTAAATCGTGTGGACGAGATAGTTTTCTACAAGCCTCTTGAGCGCGGCGAGATATTAAAGATAACGGATCTGCTTTTAACGGATATTCGCGCGCGGCTAAAGGAGCGCCGCCTCGACGTAAAGCTTACGGACGCGGCAAAGGAATATCTTGCGGATACCGGCTTTGACCCACAGTACGGCGCGAGGCCGCTAAAGCGGCTTATTTCAAGCAAGCTTGAAACGCTGCTCGCCCGTCGCATAATAGAAAAAGACCCCGCGCCCGACACCGTGTTCACAGTGGACGTGCGGGACGGGGAGCTGTACATAAGCGCGGACTAAACGTTCGCTTTGAGCAAATGAGAGGCGCGGCGGGGTGAACCCCGCCGCGCCTCTCATTTTTGCACGCACAATCATCGGTTGCCCCGTAGGGCGGGGGCCCCTGACCCCGCCGCGCCTCACATTTTCGCACGGGCAATCATGGATTGCCGCGTAAGGCGGCGTTTTACCCCCTACACCTCTTTTAACATTGTCTCAATCTCGGCGGCCTTTAGCGTCTTGCCCATAGAAACCACGCGCTCGTTGATAACAAGCGCCGGCATGCTCATGACGCCGTAGCGTGCGACCACTCGCATATCGGTTATATACTCCACTTCAATATCAAGCCCCAACGCAGCTGCCGCAGTCTTCGCGTTTTCAAACATGGTCTTGCAGGCCTTGCAGCCCGCGCCTAGCACCTTCACACAGCAAACGCCGTTTTGCGCGCTCGGGCAGTAGGCGGTAGGGTTTATGCCGCCGTCCTCGCCGGTTTTAATCTTCCTTTTTCCAAATATCGCCATAACATTTCCTCCTTTAAATAAATCTTTCTATAATATTGAATATATAGCCCACGGCTATTATGCCCACTGTGCAAACTCCCACGAAAAGCGCCTCCAGCTTTGGCTTTATCGCCTTTCTAAGCATTATCAGCGATGGAAGCGAAAGCGTTGTCACAGCCATCATGAACGCGAGCACAGTGCCAAGGAGCGCACCCTTTGAAAGCAGCGCCTCCGCTATTGGGACAGTGCCGAATATATCCGCATACATCGGTATGCCGATAAGCGTTGAAAGCACAACGCCAAACGGATTGTCGCCGCCAAGCACATTCACCACCCACTGCTCGGGTATCCAATTATGTATCAGCGCGCCTATCGCCACGCCTATCAAAATATACGGAAGCACCCGCTTGAAGGTTGACGCGGTCTGCCCACGCGCATATTTAAGCCTATCCTTTACAGTGAGGCTTGCATCGGCAATATCCACGCCGCCCGACTCGAATATAAAGCTCTCTACATATTTTTCCATGTGCAGCTTCTCAATGAGCGTACCGCCCGCCACGGCTATTACAAGCCCTAGCGCCACATATATAGCCGCCACCTTAAAGCCGAATATCCCCGTTAAAAGCACTAGCGACCCCAAATCCACCATAGGCGAGGAAATGAGGAATGAAAATGTTACCCCAAGCGGCAGCCCTGCGCCCGTAAAGCCGATAAAAAGCGGTATGCTCGAGCAGGAGCAAAACGGCGTTACCGTGCCTAAAAGCGCGGAAACGCATCTCGCGCCAAAGCCGCCGAAGCGCCCCAGTATACGCTTGCTCCGCTCTGGCGGGAAATAGCTCTGTATATAGCTTATCAAAAATATCAGCACACACAGAAGCACCGCTATTTTTAGCGTATCATAAATAAAGAAGCCAAGGCTCGCCGCCCATCTGTTCTCCATGTTAAGGCCGAGCGCGCCAAGCCCCATGCTCACAAGCTCGCTCAGCCAGCGCATACCAAGTATTTGCTCCTGAATAAATTCCCACATTGCTATTCCTCACCGCTCACGTCCAAAATTTTTTTAAGCTCGCACGCCGCACGCCCCGCACCCGCCTCGCTTATGCTGTAATGAGTCCACTTGCCCTCCTGCCGCGCACATACCACGCCCGATTCGCACAGTATTTTCATGTGGTAGGCAAGGGTGGACTGCGGCATATCAAGCTTTTCCCCAAGCACGCACGCGCACTTTTCGCCACTCCTTAACAGCGCCAGTACGCTAAGCCGCTTCTCATCGCAAAACGCTTTAAATATCGCCGCTCTTTCAGCCTCGTTCATAAACACATTTCACCTCAAATCGAATATTTTAGTTTAGTATATGCGTCAAATCGAAAAAAATCAATATGAAATGCAAAATAAAGCCGCGTGCTATGTGCGACGCGGCTGCAATTTTTGGGTAATCTGAATTTGCCGTGTGGGACGGCACGGGCGCTTATTCTTCGTCGTCGGGCAAATTTATCTGATATTCCTGCCCGTTAAGCCCTACCAGGCAGGAGCCGACGAATATCTGCCCGTCCGTCTGTAATTGCGCGAAGCCTGCCTCAAGCTCCTCCATTGTGGCATAGCGCGAGAGCGACTTTATGCACGTTAAAAGTATCGCCTTGCCCGTTTCATCTATGGGCTTGTTGAACTTGAGCGATATGGACTCGATCTCGCCTTCATCGCTGTGGACGCGCGTGGACGCGTCGAGCCAGAAATAATCAAGGTTTGCAAAAGTCGGATTGCCCACTGAGGCGCTATATGTGCTGCCGCCAGGCCCAAGCAGCTCGTATGCAACCTTTTTTTCGTCAAGCAGTGCGCTCATTTCGCTCACGAACACCATTACGGGTGTTTGAGTGGCCGCCGCGATAACGGCGTAGCTGTCTATCTCGCCGGTGGGCTTTAGCGCAACCTCAAGCACGCCTTCCGTTTCAACGCTGTTCTTTTCAATTTCAAAGGTATACCAAATTAGCCCGTTATCAGCTTCCTTTTCATACTCCACCTTAACGGCGGGCTTGCCGTCGCCCGCGACGTAATCCGCCGCCGCGAGAAGCTCGGCTAAGGCTGGCTCAAGGCTTTTATATGTGGCCTCGTTTAATGCAGCAGGCGTTGCCGGTGCGACGGGCGCGGCCGTGGGCGCAGCCTCGGTGGGTGTCGGCGCGGACGAGGGCGCGGACGAGGGCGATGTGACGGCGGGCGCGGCCTCCGGCGTGGCAACCGGCAGGCTCACTGCCGCCTGACACGCGCTCAAGAGCATAGCTATGCAAATAACGAGCGCAATAGCGCTTATTTTGTTTTTCATATTTATACCTCCAGCTTTAAGTTTGATAATCTAATTGTAGCATACAAGAAATGGACAGAGGGTGAACATATATTAAAGGTTTGAAGGAAATGGCACGCCGCAACCGGTGACGGCAGCCGCTTTGAGCCGTGCTGTGCGCCCGGAGGCGCACTGGATACCCGCCTTTTCAGGAGAATATCATGAGCACTCTTGGCGCGATGCCGGTTTCGTCAATCTTAACGCATCTTATCTGTATGCGTTTTTCCTCAGGGCAGAGCATTGTATTGGTGCGGCACACGATATGGCCGCTGCGGCCGGTGGCCATAGTATCCCTGAGCATGAGCATTAGCTGCGGCAGATCGTCCGGGTCAAAAAGAAGCGTGAGATCGCGTGCTATGGTGGCCTTGAACCGCTCACGCGAAAGCCCGGAGAGTCTTGTAAGCTCGTCGTTATAATAATCCGCGCTGAGCTGATCGCTCATATCGTATATGGCTATGCCCACTGGCGAGTGCGCCGCTATAGCCTCAAACATTTGGTTTGAGCGCTTTAGCTCCGTTATATCGGTGACTATGGCGAGTATAACGGGGTTCTTGCTCTTTTCGTATGACACCTCCACCGCGCGGACATGCCGCCATACGGTCTCGCCGTCATCGCTCCACGCGCGTAGCGTTATATCCGCGGGCTGCTTATTATTTACGCAATCGTGCAGCGTTTGCTCGAGCTGCTTTAGATCCTCATCATATATCATGGAGAAAAGCTTCTCGCCTTTATTTTCAAAATATTCTGCGGGTCTGCCCAAGGCGGTTATATAGCTGGGGCTTGCATATATAAGCTCAAGCCCGTCCGCCAGCTCAATGAGCGCAACGCCGCCGTCCATATAATCAAGCAGCGCTTTATACTGTATGGCGGCTGTGGAGACGTGCCGCTCGTCCGGCTCGGGCTCATCGCTCACATTTTGCGTATCCGCAACTATGTGATAGCAGCTCTTGCCCTGATTTTTCGCCGCGTAGAGCGCCGCGTCCGCCAGCTTATACATTTTGGAAAAATCGTCCTCGCCGCCCGCGCATATCACCGCGCCGACGCTTGCCGAAAGCGTGACGCCGCAGTTTGCGCCAAAGCTGAACTGAAGCTGCTCCACAAGCTTGGCCGCCCGCGTTCTCACGGCACGCGCGGTGGCCATGGTCATGAACACAGCGTATTCGTCGCCGCCAAGACGACCAACTATATCGTTTGGCCTAAACACATGGCTTATTATGCGCGCCGTTTCGTGAAGCACCTCATCGCCGCGCTGATGCCCAAACGTATCGTTCACATGCTTGAAATTATCAAGATCTATTATGAAAAGCGCACAGTTGACGCTCTTGTCTATCTTTGAGAGCGCGTTTGATATGCTTCTTTCAAGCGCACCGCGATTTAAAAGCCCCGTCACCGCATCGCATGTGGCAAGCCGAGCCAAGTCCTCCTGCTCCACGCGCTGCTTATTTATATCCGTAAAGAGCAGATAGGTTTTCACCGTATCCGTATACGGGTCTTTAACCATGTTGGCGTCTATGCGATACCACACGGGGCTGCTGCCAAGCGTCATGCGGCATTGGATATAATCGTTCACCACGCCGTTTTGATAGAGCGAGATCAGCCGCTCACGCGAAAGGAATTTGCGGTAGCGCCTGCGGTCGCCCGCATATACAAAATTAGCTATGTGCCTATCAACATAGGCCTCAAGCGAAGGCCTTTCGCCAACGCCTAAGCTAAGCGCACTGTTGCCCTCCTCGCGCTCCACGCGGTTGAGCGTGAGATCCGCTTCGCAGTAGAGCGCGCTGTCGGTAAGCATGGTTGACAGGGCAACTCGCCATTTCTCGTATGCAAGCTCCTTTTCGCGCTGCGCGGTATTATCGAAATACGATATAACCGCCTGCCGCGCCATGCCCTCGTCAAATACGAGCGTATACTCCATTTGATACCAGCGATATTCGCCGTCCATGCGGCGCAGGCTTAAATTAACGCTGCCCGTGGGCTTGCCCGTGTGCATAAGCTCATAAAATTCAAGATAAAGCCGCGAGTTCTCCTCATCGAACAGACCCGCCTGCACAACCCCCTGAGGCGTTGATATATCCGCGGTGGTAACAAAAATATCATCGAGCGAATAGGTGCGAGTTATCGTCTTGGTAGCCAAATCGTAGCGCATGACATGCTTGCTTGATTGCTCCGTCGCCACGCGATACTCCTCCTCGCGTATCCTAAGCTCCTCCTCCATAAGCTTGCGATCGGATATATCCGTGCATGAGAGGAGTACCATGCTCGTTTCATTCCAGTGCAGCGGCGACGCCTGCGCTATCATCCACACTCCGTCCGCGCGGCGTATCTCGGCGGCCTGCGCGCAGCCCTTTGTGATAAGCTCGCGGCTTGGGCAGTTGATGCACGGCTCGCTCCTGCCGCAGAAAACATCATAGCAATGATCGCCCTCAAACGTTCTGTGCGAGTGCTCCCGTATGGCTCTGTTGCAGAAGATTATCTCGTAGGTCTCCGGATTGATTATATATGTGTATGCCGAGAAGGAATCAATAGCCGCCACAAAATCCTGCGAGAATGCGGCCTCGTCCTCTTGACGCTTTTTCATTAGGAAAGCGCCTATGAGCTTGCTTATAAGCGTCAGCGTGGCCACCTGCTCCTTTGTCCATTCGCGCATGCCACGGCATTCGTCAAAGCCTATGTAGCCCGAAAAAACACCGTTGTCCATTATGGCGCAGTGGAGCATTGAATATATGCCCTGCGGCGCGAGCAGGTCGTACTGCTCTTTGGGTAATTGGCTCACGTCCGGGCAGAAGAACACGCCTTTGGAGTTGAAGCTCTCCTTATAGCCGCAAAGCTCCTCCGAATACGATATGTTTTTTAAATTATCTATCTGCGGCGTTACGCCGGCAGCGCACCATTCAAAGGTGTTTGTGCAGCACGCATGATCCTCTGAGTCCTCAAATATATACACACGGCTCACATCGTAATACCTGCCGAGCACCTCAAGTATGCCGCGTATGGCGTCAGCCACGTCCTCAGCCTCGTAAAGCAGGCGGAAAACCCGCTCGGCTATGGTTTCGTTAAGCTCCTCGCAGGACGCGTCAGCCTTCATGGCGAGGCGTGCATTGAGGCTTGAGAGCAGCGTGTCGCGATCCTTTTCGGCCTGTATATCGTCTATCTGGCCAACTATGCGGTAAACGTCGCCCGTTTCGTCCGCGACGGACACATAATGCAGCCTGCACCAGCGATA
>CAZUUR010000074.1:0-8192 GCA_964622815.1 uncultured Oscillospiraceae bacterium
TATTCGGCGTGAATGGCGGCGTCCGCGCGGATACGGCCGTCGTCAAGGCCGTTACAGTCCTTTATGAGCGCCTCTGTCTCTGTAAACGTTCTATCCGAAAAATCGAGCGCGTTTTCGTCAAAAGAAACGAGCGCGTTTGAAAATGACGCGCGTATTCCCACATCGTAAGCGAGCTTAGCGGTGGCCGGCATGAAGAAATACATGTCGCTTATGGAAGTCGTACCGCTGGCAATCTGCTCGGCAAAGCCTAAGCGCGCACCGGCGAGCACGCTGCGCTCATCTATATAGCGCTCCACAGGAAACACCCTGTCAAAAAGCCAGGTTTTAAGGGGCACATCGTCCGCATAGCCGCGCATAAGGCACATAGCGGTGTGCGTATGCGCGTTTACAAGGCCGGGCATAAGTATTTTGCCGCCGCAGTCTATCTGTCTTTTATATTCACTTGCATTATTTGGCGCTTTCGCTCCCACATAGCAGATATTCTTCCCCTCGACGCCCACATAGCCCGATTTAATCACATCGCCCAATGTGCGCATGGAAAGAATAGTAGCATTTTTAAATAAAATGTCCATACGGTTATGATACAACAATATTGTTGGGTTTGAAAGTAGGAATGTTAAAATACAGCTGAGATAACGCTTGCAATGTTTACATTTCTTTGGGATTTGACTATACTATCTATAGAGGAGAGTGTGTATGCATTTGGATATTGATGAAATTCGTGCGCTTGCTCAGGCAGGCCAAATAAAATGGACGTCGCACATAATGATGCGCATGGAAAAGCGCTCAATAGAGCCTTCCGATGTGCATAACTGCATACTCTCCGGACACCCTCGCGTGAACCGCCGATTTGCGTAAAAGAAAGGAAAAACGATAATGGATTGCTTCTTTTGTAAAGGCGAACTTAAAGATTCGCATACTACGCACATCGTAGATTACGGCGAGTGCGTAATCATAATCAAAAACGTGCCGTGCGAGGAATGCTCGCAATGCGGCGAAACATTTTATTGCGACGCGGTGGCGAAAAAGCTTGAGACAATAGTGACCCAGCTTAAAAAGATCGTAAGCGCTGTGGCCGTTGTGGAATACGCAAAATTTGTAGCATAAAAATTTGTTTTGGAGGATACTATGAGCGCGATAAAGGATATTTCTCTTGCACCGTTAGGATTGAAGCGCATAGCGTGGGTAAAGGAGTTTATGCCCGTGCTTTCACAGCTCGAGGCACGATTTAAGCAAGAAAAGCCCTTTGCCGGGCTGCGCGTTTCAATCAGCGTGCATCTTGAGGCAAAAACCGCGTATCTCGCGCTTGTAATGCGCGAGGGCGGCGCGGACGTGCGCGTGACGGGCAGCAATCCCCTTTCCACAAAGGACGATATTTGCGCGGCGCTCGCGAGCCTTGGCATGGAGGTAAACGCATGGTACGGCGCGAGCGAGGGCGAATATCGCGAGCACATAAGAAAGACCCTCGAGTTCTGCCCGCACATAGTTATAGACGATGGCGGCGATTTTGTAGCCATGCTCACAGAGGAGCACCCCGAATACGCCAAGAATATCTTCGGCGGCTGCGAGGAGACCACAACAGGCATACACCGCCTTAAAAACCGCGAACGGGCGGGCACATTAAATTTCCCCATGATGGCCGTAAACGACGCCAACTGCAAGCATCTTTTCGATAACCGTCATGGCACAGGTCAGAGCGTGTGGGACGCAATTATGTATACAACCAACAATATGATAACCGGACGCACAGTGGTCGTGGCTGGCTACGGCTTCTGCTCGAGCGGCATAGCCGAGCGTGCAAAGGGTCTTGGCGCTAACGTCATTGTTACAGAGGTCAATCCCTATCGCGCGCTTGAGGCGGCCATGGACGGTTTCCGCGTGATGAAGATGGATCAGGCCGCAGCGCTTGGCGATATTTTTATCACCGCCACAGGCTGCAAGGACGTTATAGTGGACAGGCATTTTGCCAAAATGAAAAATAACGCGCTTATCGCTAACGCGGGCCACTTCGATGTGGAGTTCAACAAAGATCATCTGCGCGCAATGAGCCGCGACGTAGTGGAGCGCAAGCCCTTTATAGACGGCTATTATCTAAAGGACGGCCGCGTTATTAACGTACTCGCGGACGGCAGGCTCGTGAACATAGTCGCGGGTAACGGTCACCCTGCGGACATAATGGATCTTTCCTTTTCAATACAGGCACTTTCCGCACGCTATATAGCAAAAAATCACTCTGAGCTTACAAACAAGCTTTATGATATTCCCGAGGAGATCGACCACGAGGTGGCCATGATGAAGCTAAACGCCATGGGGCTTGGGCTGGACGAGCTAACACCCGAGCAGAAAAAGTATATATCGGGGGAATATTAAATGGAGCTAAAACGGTTTTCGCTCGGCGTGCGCTTTGATTTCATGGGCATGTTCACTGGCGACGAGGTGGAAAAGCGAGTATTTGAGGAGCTGTTTTCGGTGCTCACGCTATCGGATCTTGAGGGGATCAACATTTACGGCGGGCTTGACCTTGCCGACCCGTCCGATGAAAAACCGTATCTTGTTGTTATGGACAATATGGGGCTTAAAGTGGGCAGGCGCATATATCAAAAAATATCGCAGGACGCGGCTATTGACATGTACTTAGCGCACAACCGCCCGTTTTTGGAGAAAAACAGGCTGATGCACATAAACGGGCTAAGCTATTTTGGCGAGGTAAACAAAAGCGGCAGGGTGACCGGCGGAGAAAAGGAGTGCTTTGGCCTCACCGTTCCAAAGAAGCATGGCAGTAAGCGACCCGTGGGCAAAGGCATACGCATATTGCTCGCGCCGGATTCATTTAAGGGCACATTAACCTCTACCGAGGCGATAAAGCATCTCACAGTAGCTGCAAGACGGCATTTTCAAGGCGTTAAGCTCGTGCCAGTGCCCATAGCCGACGGCGGCGAGGGCACTGTGGACGCACTTGTGACGGCGTGCGCGGGCGATATACACGTTGCCTCGGTTCAAAATCCGCTCGGCGAAAAAGCAAAGGCGAAATACGGAGTTTTAAACGGACGCACCGCAATAATCGAAATGGCGCAAGCGTCCGGACTGACGCTTATAGAAAAGGATAAGCGCGATCTAATGAAGGCTAGCTCTTTTGGCACGGGCGAGCTTATCCGCCGCGCACTCGACGAGGGCTTGCGCGATATAGTTGTCGGCCTTGGCGGCAGCGCCACAAACGATTGCGGCATGGGCTGCGCGCGCGCTTTGGGAGTTAAATTCTTTGATGCTGACGGCAATGAGCTAAAGGGCTGTGCCGAGGATCTGATAAAGGTTGAAAAAATCGACCTTGAGTTTTTGCACCCCGCCATTTCGGACGCCTCCTTCACCATTATGTGCGATGTTGACAACCCGCTTTTTGGTGAAAAGGGCGCAACATATATATACGGGCCGCAAAAGCAGGCCGCTTACGATAAGGCGCAGCTCGACGAAATAGAGGCTGGAGTCAAGCACTTTTCGGCTCTGCTCACAAAGGCCACAGACAACGATGTGTCGCAAATGCCTGGCGCGGGCGCAGCGGGCGGCATGGGCGCTATGCTCACGGCGCTCACGGGCGCTGAATCAAAGCGCGGCATAGACGCGCTGCTCGACGCTATCGAATTTGAGAAGCTGCTAAACGGCGTTGCGCTCGTTGTGACCGGTGAAGGCCGCGTAGACGCGCAGAGCGTTGCTTATGGCAAGGCCGTTGCGGGCATCATGAAGCGCTGCGAGCTAAGGCACATACCGGTTGCCATAATCACGGGCGGCATGGGCGATAACGCAAGGGAAATATGCACGCTCGCAAATGCGAGCATAATGACGTGCATAAACGCGCCTATGACAGGCGACGAAGCCGAGGCGGAAGCGTTCGCGCTGTTTGACGATGCGGCGGACAGAATGTTCCGTTTCATACGCATGGGACGCGACGTTGAAAAAATCGGCGCGCCAAAGCCGCCAAAGAAATATTTGCCCATACAGGTGATAATGCGGCTAAAAGCCAAGGAATTAGAGCGCGAAAAAAAGAGGAAAAGACGCTAACATAATAAAAAGCCCGAACCGAGGTTCGAGCTTTTTTTCAAATGCTTACTTGAGGGTAACGGTTGCGCCGACTTCCTTGAACGTGGCGACGATCTTCTCGCACTCTTCCTTGGAAGCGCCTTCCTTGAGGGGCTTGGGAGCGCCATCAACGAGGTCTTTGGCTTCCTTGAGGCCAAGGCCGGTAAGCTCACGAACGGCTTTGATAACCTTGATCTTTTCTGGGCCGACATCGGTAAGAATGGCGTCGAACTCAGTCTTTTCCTCGGCTGCCTCAGCGGCAACAGCGGGACCGGCGACTGCAACGGCGCTCGCCGCGGCGGATACGCCGAACTCCTCCTCAAGCGCCTTCACAAGGTCGGCCAGCTCAAGAACGGTCATGGCTTTGATATCAGCAATAAGCTGCTCTTTATTCATTGTTAGATCCTCCTATAAATATTAAAGTTTTATGCCGAAATTACTCTGCGGTAGCGGCGGCAGGCGCTTCCTGAGGGGCGGCTTCGCCCATTTTCTTTGCGATCTGATCGAGCACGATTGCAAGACCGGATATGGGGGACATCATGCTGCCCAACATGCGGGAAATAAGGACTTCGCGACTCGGGAGATCCGCAAGAGCGTCAACCTCCGCAGCCTTAAACACCTTACCGTCAACTATGCCGCCCTTGAAAGAGCATTTTTTATACTTTTTCATGCAGTCCTTGAGTATCTTCGCGGGAGCGACAGCATCTTCATAACCGAACGCGAACGCGCTGGGTCCCTTGAGATATTCGTTAACTGCCTCGTCTATGCCGGCGTCCTTAGCTGCACGCTCTACGAGCGAGTTTTTAAGAACCACATATTCGATATTGGCCTTGCGCATTTCACTGCGAAGCGCCGTCACTTCCTCAACGGTGAGGCCGCGATAATCGAACATTATTACCGACTGAGCCTTAGCAATTTTTTCCTTTATCTCCGCGACCTGCTTGGCTTTCATTTCGATATTGTTTATGTTTGCCATTTTGTAGTTTCACCTCCTCAAAACAAAAATCTCATGCCATTGACATGAGACAGAGTTTTGAAAACACAAGTTTTATTAACTCGCCTCGGCAGGAAATTAAGCTTAATTGCACCTGCTGTCTTTGGCCTTTATTCACCGCTAGTCAGTATAACAAAACGGGGCGGGCTTGTCAATAAATATTTTTCGGTGCGTGCGAGGAGCTGTTGCGGCAGCGCACGCGCTCCCCCGCCCTATGGACAACCCGGCAAATTTGCATGGCACGGCAATCGCACGACACAGCAAAATCGCATGGCACGGCAATCGCATGGCACAACAAAGCCGTACGGTATGGCAAAATCGCAGATTTTGCCATACCGTAGACCACGCAAATGTTACTAGCAGCCGTCTAATCCCCCAGCTTACGCGTCCTACGCTGTTACAAGGCACGAATAGAACACATAGCCGGTGTAGCCGTTAGCCGAGCAATAATACCAATTACCCATAACGGAAATAACTGTCACCTCAGTATTAGGGTCGAGCACGGTTATAGCGGCGCTTGCCGAGCTGGCTTCAGAGCGCATGGTGGCGCGTATATCCGCGCGAACACGCGTGCCGGTGAGCGTGGTAACGTCAGTGCCGGTTGAAACGAGCGCTCCGCCGTAATTGAGCGTGGGATAATTAACCGTTGTAGAGGCTTTAACGTATTTTGTGCGCAAATAACCCCATGTTCCATTGTAATTTCCGTAATACCAGCCCTTTTGCGGGTTGGACTGCACATACACCTCATCTCCGCTGGCTATCTTTACAAGCCGCTTTGAGCTGGTGTCCATCTTTTCATACACATAGGTTTTATTGCTGGCTGCGTATGTCGTCACCGATTTTACGGGGTCGTCCGGATACGCGAGGATATACTGCGTCTTAACATAGCCTAGCTTTTTATCCTCCGTGCGCACCTTGCACCAGTCGCTGCCTAATTGAAGCAGCATCACCTTAGCGCCGGAGTTTAGCATCTCAACCGTGGTGTCCTTCGAGGCGGAGAAGCCGGTGCGAAGCTCCACATTATTATAACGGATAACGCCGGGCACTTCGTCCGGCCACGCGCGGGTATCCGTGGGCTGCACATAATTTGAATAGGAAGGCATCTTTCCCTTCACAGCCGCCACGAGCACCGGGTCGGCCGCGCGATTGCGCACCACATTGCAGGTTGTTCCCGGAGGGCAGTTATAATAAATGAACTGCGCTATGTGCGGCAAGGTTCTTACGCATCCGTGGCTCACATTTGACCCAAGGTCGCGATAGGCGTTTTTGGACATGGTGGAAAGCTTGGTGCTGTTATACATTATCGAATGAATATATATCCCGCGCACCACCTGCGTCCAATACTGGGCATACTGGCCGTAAGCAACGAAATAGCCGAAGCGTTCCTTCAAATTGCCTATCTTATATGTGCCGTAATTAGTGGGGTTCTCCTTGTTGCCCGTGGTGCAAAGCCCCTGCACGGCTATCTGCCCGCCAAGATAATTATCATAGACGGTGATTATCTGATTGGTAATGTCAATATCAATAACGTATCTGTTGGGATCTACATTATCGTAGTCCACCTTGCTCGTCCAGCCGCTTATCACCGTTGCGCCTGCGCCGATGGCGGGCAATATGGCAAACGCGAAAGCAAGTGCAAGTGCGAGCAGCATTTTACTTTTTTTGAGCATCTATATTACCTCCGTTTTTTTCTTGATTTTGGGGTGAGTCTAGCTTCGGCTCGTCCAGCTTAGGTGAACTCCTGTTGGGCTTGCATAGCAGAAATGTTGCTATGAAGCCCGCCGCAGCTAAAGCGATAAAAAGCGCTTGCTTTGGCAAATTGTCCGCCACGCCGGGAAATATCAAAAAAGAGCTTCCGGCTAAAAAGCCCAGCATCGCATAGTATGAATAGCCGTGATAGCGCTCAAAAATCTTTTTCACGCCAAACACGAGCAAAAGCGCCATAAGGCCAAAGCCAACGCCCATCATAAAGAGCATGGGGATATTAAAGCTTGTAAGCGCCGCGAGCGCATCTTCAAATAGACCCAGATAAATGAGTATGAACGATACGCTAACGCCCGGTATCACCGTGCCGATGGCCAGTATTGCGCCGGAGAGCGCCGCCGTAGCCGCGGTAAGCTCCAGCTTGTGTACCGACGGCATTTTTTCGCCTATATACCAAAGCGCGATTATTAGCGCCGCGCCTATGAGCGTGCCCAGAAAATATTTTGCTTTAAAGCCGCCGCGTTCGTTGGCCTCGCGTATAAGCGAGGTTACGCCGCCAAGCACAAGCCCCATTATCGCGTACATCACAGCCATCGGAAACGCCGCCATAAGCCATTCGACTATGCTCGCCGTGCCTAAAACGCCTGCGACGCCGCCAATGCCTATGGGCAAAAGATAGAAAAAGGAGCTTTTCATATTTTTAAAGCGGCAGAAGCTTGTTATCGCAGCGAGCATAGGCTCATAAAGCCCCACAGCCACCGCTAAAACGCTTCCGCTCGCGCCCGGCACTATGCCCACAAAGCCAACAAGAAAGCCCTTGGCCAATCTCTCCAGCCAGTTTTTTAAGCTTTTTTTTAATGCGCTCCTTTGAGCGCAGTTTGGCGTATTTGCCATTTTTCCCCCATTTTGCGGGCGTTGTGCCCACTTGATCACGCTTATTTTAACAGATATTGCATCGCTTTGCATCGCAATCGGGCAAAGTTCACATAAGCTTCAAGAGTTAGTGTTTTTTTGCATGAATAAAGGCAGAAGTCACCCCCCATGCGCAAAATTCTTCGCATTAAAAAATGCGAACGGAGCTTTGCCCCGTTCGCATATCTGCTTTTATCTTACGCTTTCAATATCCTTACATAGCTTTTCTTGCCCTTTTTAAGCACAATACCGCCTTCAAGCTTGCCTGCGTCCAGCGCGAACGCAACGGACTCCACCTTTTCCTCGTCCGCGAAAACCGCGCCGCTTTCCACCACGCGCCTCGCGTCGGACTTGGACTTGCAAAGCTTGCCCATAACAAGAAGATCGACCACCCTAAGCCCCGACGCCTCAATATCGGCGTCCGTAAGCGATACGGTGGGCATGGTGCTAAGGTCGCCACCGCCGCCAAATAGCGCCTTTGCGGCCGCTTCGGCCTTATCGGCCTCCTCTT
>CAZUUR010000074.1:8202-8593 GCA_964622815.1 uncultured Oscillospiraceae bacterium
GCCGTGAACCTGCTTGGTTAGCGTGTAGGCAAGCACTCGCTTGGCCTCGTTTAGCGCCGCGCCGCCTTCCTTTGTGAGCGCTTCAACCTCCTCCATTGGAATGAAGGTGAGCATGCACATGCATTTTTTCACGTCCACATCGTCTATATTGCGCCAGTACTGATAAAAATCGTATACGCTGGTTTTCTCCTTATCGAGCCAGAGCGCACCCTTTTCGGTCTTACCCATCTTCTTGCCCTCGCTTGTGGTAAGAAGCGCTGTGGTAAGCGCGTATGCGGGCTTTTGCTCCTTGCGCCTTATAAGATCCGCGCCGTTTAGGATATTGCTCCACTGGTCGTCCCCGCCCATTTGAAGCACGCAGTTGTAATTCTTGTTGAGCATGAGGAAATCA
>CAZUUR010000075.1:0-8539 GCA_964622815.1 uncultured Oscillospiraceae bacterium
TATCCACCTCAAGGGTGTCTATAGCGTCCTCATGGTCAAGCTGCAAGTAGTTTACGCCTACTATGCGCTCGCTGCCGGTATCTATTCTTGCCTGACGCCTCGCCGCAGCTTCTTCTATTCTCATCTTGGGAAGGCCGGTTTCTATCGCCTTAGCCATGCCGCCAAGCTTCTCAACCTCCTGTATATGACCCCAAGCGCGCTTTATCAGCTCGTCTGTGAGCATTTCAACATAGTATGAGCCGCCCCACGGGTCAACAACCTTACATACCTTAGTTTCGTCCTGTATATAGAGCTGCGTGTTACGCGCTATGCGCGCAGAGAAATCTGTAGGCAGCGCAATGGCCTCGTCGAGCGCGTTGGTATGCAGCGACTGGGTGTGTCCAAGCGCCGCCGCCATAGCTTCCATACAGGTTCTTGCGACGTTATTATATGGATCCTGCGCAGTAAGGCTCCAGCCGGAGGTCTGGCAATGCGTCCTTAGCGCCATTGATTTATCGAGCTTAGGGCCAAACTCCTTGATTATTTTTGCCCACAGCACGCGGCCAGCACGCATCTTGGCAACTTCCATAAAGTAATTCTTGCCCATTCCCCAGAAGAATGAAAGTCTGGGCGCGAAATCATCTATTTTAAGTCCTGCCGCTAAGCCCGCGCGAATGTATTCAAGGCCGTCCGCCAAGGTGTAGCCAAGCTCTATATCCGCAGTAGCTCCGGCTTCCTGAATGTGATAACCGGATATTGATATTGAGTTGAACTTAGGCATATTCTTGGCAGTATAGGCGAATATGTCGCCTATTATGCGCATAGACGTTTCCGGAGGATAAATATAGGTGTTGCGCACCATAAATTCTTTTAGTATATCGTTCTGTATGGTGCCTGAGAGCTTTGATTTGTCAACCCCCTGCTCCTCCGCCGCCAATATATAGAACGCCATTATGGGCAGCACCGCGCCGTTCATGGTCATCGAAACGGACATCTGGTCGAGCGGTATGCCGCTAAAAAGTATCTCCATATCGAGTATGGAATCAACCGCAACCCCTGCTTTACCAACATCGCCTACGACTCGCGGGTGATCGGAATCATAGCCGCGATGAGTGGCAAGGTCGAACGCTATAGACAAGCCCTTTTGGCCTGCCGCAAGGTTTCTGCGATAAAACGCGTTTGACTCCTCGGCAGTTGAAAATCCCGCATATTGGCGAACCGTCCAAGGACGGGTAACATACATCGTGGGATATGGCCCGCGAAGGAACGGTGGCATGCCGGCGGTGTAATCGGTGTGCTTAACGTCTTTTATGTCTTTTGCCGTATAAAGCGGCGCAACATCTATCTGCTCCATTGTGTGAGCGACGAGCTCATCAGCCGTATAGCCCGTCTCCGCCTTTACACGCGCGGCCCACTGCTCGCGGCTTTCTTTTTTATCTGAGCATGCATTAAATTCTACTTGGGAAAAATCAGGTCTGTTATTCATCAGCCTATCCCCCTTTCCTTTTGAAGCTTACGCAATATTTCAAGGCAATTTGCGCGAACGTGGACATATTCGTCAACGCCTGCAGCATCATAATTGGGCTTCTGCTCCGGATCGGGCGCGCCCGCAAGCACAACGCTCATTTTCGGGTTTCCGGCCTTTATAAGCCTTGCAAGCTCCGGAACTATTTGCGGATATGTGTCGTCGGTAGAGCAAATCACTGCCGCGCACGCTCCGGAAGCTAAAGCCGCCTTTGCGGCATCTTCAACCGTCATAAAGCCGTTATTGTTTATAACCTGCAATCCGCCCACTTCAAAAAAACCGGTTGAGAAGTCCGCTCGCGCCTTATGTTGCGCAACAGGACCCATATTAGCAAGAAAAACGCTCATGCGCTTGCCCGTTTTTTTAGCGTCCGCATCGGTCGCCTTGCGTACCGCTTCAAATTGCTCGGTAAGCCTATGCTTTTCTATCGGAGTAACCGTTATAGCAGGATTTTCGCACTTACAGCCGCCGTTGCAGCATTTGGCTTTCGTCTCTCGCTCGAGCAGTTCTTCAGACATATTTGCATACATGTTCGTGCCAACCGCTCTATCCGCTCTTGTGGCAAGCTTTTTGAAACGCTCGGCCATGACTGCGGAAACTTCCTTTTGCACATCGCCTCGTTTGAGTGCCTCAAGCATGCCGCCAGCCGTCTCTATTTCTTTGAATTTGGCGGATATAGCTGCGATAAGCTGCTCTGTAAGCGTTTCAACATACCATGAGCCACCCGCGGGGTCAACCGGCTGCATGAGGTTAAATTCCTGTTGAAGCATTATCTGTATGTTTCTCGCTATGCGCTCCGTCGTCTCATCGGATTCACCTATAGGTTCATCAAGCGGCGCTATCTGCATGGCATTCACTCCGCCGACAACGCCGGAAAAGGCTTCGGTCGTATCACGAAGAATATTTACATACGGGTCAAATACAGTTTTATTGAACTGCGCCGTGCGCGCAAACACATCAGCCTTGGCTGCATCATCGCCGCAGCCGTAAGCGCGGGCGATTTTTGCGAACACAACGCGCACCGCGCGCAGCTTGGCTATTTCCATAAAGAAATTTGAGCTTAGCGCGAATGACAGGCGTATGCTCTTTGCAGCGTCGTCCGCCGATATGCCGCGCTCTATAAGCGCGTTGATATATTCGCTGGCTGTTGCAAGCACATACGCCGCTTCCTGAACCGCGCTTGCGCCACCGTTTACATAAACGTTGCCGTCGCAAAGCACAGTCCGCAGCCTAGGCGCGGCCTTTGATGCAAATTTAACCGCTTCCGCCATATCGTCATAAAGCTTATCGGGAGCTTTTTTCAAAGCGCCCTTGCATGCGAGCTTGCCGAGCGGATCAGCGCCAAAACAGCCTTCAGAGCTTTCAAAGCCCTTCACGTTTTGAGCCGCGAGCTTTAAAAGCGCAAGCGCGCTTGCGCCCGTGCGTACATGCAGCTTTATCTTGCTTAAATCAACGTTTGCAAACAGTGTATTCATATCCTCGGCCGACTCGACCTTTATATCGTGACCGAGATTTAGATTTACAGCCGTTGCGCCGCGCTCTATTTCATGGAGCAGCTTTTCGTTTGCCTTTTTAGGGCAGCAAGCCTTCACCTGTTGGGCTATAGCCCACGGGTTAGCTATGTAGCCACCCTCGTCCGTACCCCTAAGGTAATCACCCTGACCCGGAACTTCCTCATTGCCCGCAAAATCATTTTTAGTATAAATGGGCTTGAGAGTTATGCCCTCATAGGTCTTGGTAAGCAGCTTTTTATCAAAGTCCGCTCCTTTTAGCGAGGTTATCGCTTCCGCTTTCCATTCATCGTAGGTTGGAGCGGTAAACTCATCGAGCGACGGCCTTTCAAATAATGATTTTTCCTCTGCCATTCTTTTTCCTCCTGTTTTATACGGGGAAGTTGCCATGCTTCTTCGCGGGACGGTCTTCCTTCTTCGTGGAGAGCATTTCAAGTGCGGACGCAATATATGCGCGAGTAAGCGCAGGCTCTATAACGTCGTCTACAAATCCGCGAGACGCGGCCTGATAGGGATTAGCAAAGTTTTTCTTATACTCCTCTATCATTTCCTTGCGAGTAGCGCTCGGATCGGCAGACGCCTCAATTTCTTTGCGATACACAACGTTCGCCGCGCCATCGGGACCCATGACGGCTATCTCTGCGGTAGGCCATGCGAAAACCGCGTCTGCGCCAAGATCCTTTGAGCACATCGCAAGATAAGCTCCGCCGTAAGCCTTGCGGGTAACAACGGTTATCTTGGGCGATGTGGCCTCGGAATACGCATAAAGCATCTTCGCGCCATGACGGATGATTCCGCCGTATTCCTGATTTACGCCGGGCAGGAAGCCAGGCACGTCAACAAATGTAAGTATGGGGATATTAAAGCTATCGCAGAAGGATATAAACCTGCTCGCTTTATCCGATGCGTTAATATCGAGACACCCGGCCATGACCGTTGGCTCGTTTGCCAGTATACCAACGGTTTTGCCGCCTATGCGGCCAAAGCCCGTGATGAAATTCTGGGCGTAATACGGTTGTATCTCAAAGAAATCATTATCGTCAACAACCGTCTTAATGATGTCCTTCATCTCATAAGCACGATTACTGCTCTCAGGCATTATATCGTTTAGCTCATCGTTTATCCTGTTAACGTCGTCCTCAGTGGCAATGAGAGGAATCTCGCTGCGGTTTGACGAGGGCAGATAGCTAACAAGCTTGCGTATTCCCATCAAGGTTTGATATTCATCAGGATATACAAAATGTGCCACGCCGGAGGTTTTGTTATGCACCATAGCGCCGCCGAGATTTTCGCTCGTCACTTCTTCGCCAGTGACCGTTTTTATTACCTGAGGTCCTGTTATGAACATATACGAGGTTTTGTCGGACATAAATATGAAGTCCGTCAGCGCCGGAGAATAAACTGCACCGCCCGCGCACGGCCCCATTATGGCTGAAATTTGCGGCACTACGCCGGAGGCTATAGTGTTGCGATAAAAAATGTTGCCATAGCCTGAAAGCGCGTCAACAGCTTCGGGTATGCGAGCTCCGCCCGAATCGTTAAGGCCTATTACGGGCGCACCCATCTTCATGGCAAGGTCTAGCACCTTGCATATCTTCTTTGCGTGCATTTCGCCAAGCGAACCGCCCACAACCGTGAAATCCTGCGCGTAAACGTATACCAATCTGCCGTCTATACGGCCATAGCCGGTCACAACGCCATCGCCCGGCGCATCGGTATTTGGATAGCGGCTCTGCACAAAAGCATCAAGCTCTATAAAGGAATTTTCATCGAGCAAATACTGTATTCTTTCTCTTGCGGTATATTTGCCTGAATCATGCTGCTTTTGAATCCTTTTCTCTCCGCCGCCGGCTTCTATTTTAGCTTTTTTCTCATAAAGCGCATCTATTCTTGGATCCATATTCTATTCTCCTCGCTTTCGATTTTACTTTCTTTCGGTCAGCTCTATAAGCACGCCGCCGCTGGCCTTTGGGTGCATAAACGCTATGCTCGCACCGCCCGCGCCGTAACGCGGAGCGCTATCTATCATTCTAAAGCCCTGCTCCTGCATTTGAGCTATCGCCTCTTTTATATCGGGAACACGAATAGCAATATGCTGTATGCCCGTCCCCTTTTTCTCGATAAACTGCGCGATAGGACCGTCCTCAGTGGTGCTTTCCAGCAATTCAAGCTCGCTGTCCCCGCAAGGAAAGAACTCGACGCGCACCTTCTGCTCCGCTACTTCCTCAACGCCGTTGCTTTTTAGTCCAAGTGCAGTGTAAAAAACTCTCGCTTCGTCAAGGCTCTTAACCGCGATGCCTATGTGATCGATTCTTAGTGGTTCCATGCTATCCTCCTAATAAATTCAATAAAGCACAGATATCCCACCCGTCAATATAAGGCGAATGGGATATCCAAAAAATTTACTTTTTAAGATCGTCGGCGAACTTGAAGCCCGCTTCGGCGCACTTCATGTTCTTTTCAATAAATCTCGGGAACTGCTCCTTGAGCGATTCGATGAGACTTTCCTTTGAAACCACCTGAGTGTACGCGGCGAGGAACGAAACCGCTATGACGTTAGCGCCCTGCGGATTTATTTCCCTTGCCGCCTGCAATATAGGAGCCTTTACCACGTCCCTGCCGCTGCCGTCTGTGTTCATGGACGAATCAACAAATATAACGGTGCTCTTGTCCGCGTTAAGCGCATAGGTCTTGAACGCGTCATTAGTGAGGCAAAGCAGATAATTGGCGACTGTTGCCTTGGGATAATCTATCGGCTCCTCCGATATAACTACTTCCGCCTTCGATGAGCCTCCGCGCGCCTCAGGGCCATAGCTCTGGCTCTGTATCGCATATTTCCCGTCATGCACGGCGGCGTCCGCCAAGATTATACCGGCGGAGATTATTCCCTGTCCGCCTGAACCGCTGAAGCGAAACTCAACTCTCTTGCTCATTCTTATTTTCCCCCGGCTTTCTTGATAACTTCTTCATAGCTTTGAGTATATTCGGGCGCTTCGATATTAACAAATTCGCCTATAACAAAAGGCTTATCGTATTTTTCTACCTCCGGCCTATACATAGCGCTGTTATCTCTAAGATTTTCCATAATCTTAACAACATCGCCCATCTTATTCTTGCGACCAAAATATGTCGGGCAGGTGGAGACACACTCAACTACCGAGAAGCCCTTGTGCTTAATGGCGTTCTTAATATAGTTCTTGGTCTGCACCGCGTGATATACGCTGCCGCGAGCAACATAAGTTGCGCCGGCACCGCCGGCAAGCTTTGTAATGTCGAACGGCCTGTCTATATTGCCGTAAACCGCCGTCGTCGCATAAGCTCCGGTAGGAGTAAGCGGCGAATACTGACCGGACGTCATGCCGTAAATATTGTTGTTTACGAGCACAAGCGTCAAATCGACATTACGCCTGCAGGCATGGATAAAATGGTTGCCGCCTATGGCGGTAGCATCGCCGTCGCCTGAAATAACTATTACGTTCAGCTCGGGATTGGCCATTTTGATGCCTGTGGCAAAGGGTAGCGCGCGGCCATGAGCGGTGTGAAGCGTGTCAAAATCCATATAGCCGGGTGCGCGTGACGAACAGCCTATTCCGGATACGATAACCGTCTTGTCCCTATCAAGGCCCAACTCGTCAATGGCATGGATAAGCGTGTTCACCACGATACCGTTGCCGCAGCCGGGACACCAGATATGAGGCATGTGCGAATTTCTCAGATAATCAGTTATAGTTGTCATTTTGAAATCACCGCCAATACTTTTTCGTATAATTCATCTGTCTTAAACAACTCGCCATCTACCTTGGATACGAGCGATACCTTTGCTTTACCCTCGGTATAGCGCTGCACCTCGCCAACATACTGGCCAAGGTTCATTTCCGGCACTATAACATTCTTTACGTTAGCGCTAAGCAGACTCTTAAACTCGGTCTCAGGGAACGGCCAAAGCATCTTTATTGCAAACAGGCCAACCTTCTTGCCTTCCTGGCGCAAGCGCTTAACTATATTGAGCGAGGTTCTCGCAACCGAGCCATACGCCACAACAATATGCTCAGCGTCTTCGGTGAAGAATTTTTCATTTATCGCAAAATAAGGATCGTTCTCCTTTACCTTGCCACATATACGCTCCATTAGCGCTTTGTTCACCGCCGTGGAATTAGTTGGGAAGCCCGTTTCGCTGTGCGAAAGACCAGTAACATGGAAATGATAGCCTTCGCCGTAATTGGGAAGCTTAGGCACCATGCAGCCTTCGTCCACCTTATAGGGCAGGTAGTCAGCATTTGGCTTTTCAGTCGGCTTTTCCCTGTCGATTATTTCATATTTATCGTCGAACTCAACGCCTTCACGCATGTGCGCTATTACCTCATCGGTCATAAGCAGCACCGGAGTGCGATATTTTTCAGCGCAGTTGAACGCCTTGATGGTTAAATCATGCATCTCTTTAACGGAGGTGGGGCAAATGCAAATCATCGGGTGATCGCCGTGAGTGCCCCAGCGCGCCTGCATAACATCGCCCTGAGCGGGAGAAGTGGGCAGTCCCGTGGAGGGGCCGCAGCGCATTATCATCGCTATTACAAGAGGTATTTCAGTTATCGCCGCATAGCCTATAAGCTCCTGCTTGAGCGAGAAGCCCGGGCCTGACGTTGCCGTCATGGCCTTTTTACCAGCAAGACTAGCGCCGCATACCGCAGCAATAGAAGCTATCTCATCTTCCATCTGAAGAAATTTTCCTCCGCACTTGGGAAGCTGAATGGAGGACTCCTCCGCAATCTCCGAAGAAGGAGTTATCGGATAGCCGGCAAAGAATTTCATTCCGGCCTCTATTGCACCAAGTACGCATGCCTCGTTTCCCTGAAGTAAAACTGCACGTTTCATTTCTTTTCCTCCTTGATCACCTGAATAGCCATATCAGGGCAACGAATTTCACAAAGCATACAGCCGACGCAAGCTTCGCGCTTGACTACCTCGGCCTTTTCTTCATGAATTTCTAGAACTTTGTTAGGGCAAAAAGCGGCGCAAATACCACAGCCCTTACACCATTTCCGGTTAATCTTAATATCAGTCATTTCAAACCGGTCCTCCATTCTTATTTGAAAGTGCATAACAATATATAATGTATTGTAACCTTCATATATAATTGTACCCCGACCGGCGAAAAATGTCTATACAAAATTGTGATTTTTTTGAACTGCTTATTCATTTATTTTTTGTGGGCTTCAGATGGCCGCGCTTGCTCAAATCTCCCTTATTTCAAGCATTATCCGGTTTTCATGAATTACGGTTTTGTATTATTGTATTCCTGTATACTGTATGCATTTATGCAATTATGCGCAATGTATACAAGTAAACATTAAACAGACCCCGGGCGAATGGTTAAGCCCATTATGTGATATACTATAGGCAATCAAATCATACGGAGGAGATTATGCAAGGAGAAATCTTTAAGGCAATATATGACACGGTTCGCCTTGTCCCGCGAGGAAAAGTGGCAACATACGGGCAAATAGCAACGCTTGTTGGCAATCCA
>CAZUUR010000076.1:0-7426 GCA_964622815.1 uncultured Oscillospiraceae bacterium
CAAAATGATCTCTTAAAAGAAAAGATTCCTAAAGATAGTTGGCATGACTACATACGGAAAGGGCGTTGTGCAAACCACCACGATGCTAAAATCAAATCACGCATGGCTAAAGCTCACAACGGACGCCTATTACACACCCTCTGGACGCAATATTGACGGCGTTGGCATAACGCCTGATATAGAGGTCGATCTGCCCGACGAGCTTCTCGGCACGCCTATAGATCAGCTTGAGCAGGACACCGACGCGCAGCTTTGGGCCGCGCTCGACTATGTCAGGTCGGAGGTTGAAGCAAATTCGTGACCGGCATACGTGCGATTATTGCAAGCAAGACCGTTTTACAATTATCGTTGCCGCTTTCGTAAAAGGCGAGACGATCAACCAAAAAGCTTGGTTTTGGAAGTGAGCGCAGCTAAGAGCGCTTTAAAATAAAATGAAATCGGCGGGGTCATAAGACCCCGTTCAGACTGTCAAAAACCCCCCGGGATTGTCAAGGGTCACAGCCCTTGACTTATAATCCGGCTCCGGCGGCTTTGCCGGCGGAACGGAAGAAAACCGTCAGGTTTTCTCACTTTACAGGTTTTGCCGCCCGGCGAAGCGGAGCGTAGTAGGTAAAACCTGCAATCTCGAAAAAGTCCGAACAGGACTTTTTCGACAAACTGGGCAGGGTCATAAGACCCCGTTTTTTGATACCGCACGCGGCGAGCTCAGCGTCCGCGACCTACCAACAGACAACAAAACGCGAAGCCTTTGCAAATGCTTCGCGTTAACGTTTAAATCCCACCCTGCCGATGCGTCGAGCCTATTTCATTCCTCGACACGGCCGCGTCTGCCATCTCGTCTGAAGAGAATAGATATGCCCCATATTCCCGCAAGACCGACGAGCGTATAGACTATGCGCGATACGACACCGCTCATGCCGCCAAAAATCCCGGCGACAAGATTATATTGAAATATGCCTATAAGCCCCCAGTTGAGCGCACCTATTATCACCAGTATCAAAGCAAGAGTATCCATTTAATTTCTCCTTAAGTTTTTGATTTATTTCTAGTGTATCCGCTAAGAAAAAATCAATACATAAAAAAAGCGAACGCATTTGCGCTCGCCTTTTTTATTTAGCTTCTTTTCTTTATGTACCATGCATGCATATTGGGAAGGCCTGTTCCATCGTCTGTTCCGGCAGGGTCGGCATAAAGCTCGTAGGTCTTGCCGTCGGTGGTGGATATTTCGGCTATGCCGCTATAGTACGAGAAGATTATATCGCCGTCGGAGGTCTGTATGCGAGCCTTAACGTATGGCTCGGACTGGATTATTTCAATAACCTTGCCAACGACCTTATAGCCCTGCTCATGATTGGGATAATCGCGTATGCGCGCATAATCGAGCGCGTACACATTCTGCATATACGAATCCTTCTCAGGGTTATGCTCAAGATAGAGCGTCTTTGAAGAGGACGCGTTATCCTTGGTGGCGGTGATAACTGTGGTGTAAAGGCCAGCCTTGGGCGTTGACACAGTGAAATTGAACTTGCCCGTGGCGCTATCCATTGTAACCTCGCCAACCAGTTCTACACCCGATACGGTGATTGCGACGCCGGGCTCAACAGAACCGGAAACAGCTATTGTTTCGGCGGTATCGCGCTGCTTAACGCCCTCGTCGATATTGATGGCGATATTGCCCTCAACAACGCCAGTGCCCGCGGCGTCTGTGCCGCTGCTCGTGCCTGAGCCGTATACGAAGTTTATAGTCTTGCGCGCTATCTGATAGCCGTTCTTACGCGCTTCGACCGTTATCGTGTAATTACCCGCACCGGGCACATTATAAGTGGTATTGAAATTGCCCGCTTCATCAACCGATACCTGCACATCGTCTATAAATACGCTTGCGGTGTTATCGCCAACAGTACCCGCAACGGCTATGGTTGGCGTATCTGTAGTCAGCTCGGTGGTGGCGGGAGTGGTGATATTGAGCTCTATTGACGGAATCTTTATTATAACGGGATTCTCAAACTCAACCTTAGTTTCCTTGCCGTCCGCACTGATTATAACAACGTCCGGCGTGACGGACAGTTCAGCCACGTCGAGAGGCTCGTCCGGTATCCAGACACGCTTTGTTATGCGCATGCTAAGCGCGCTCGTAGTGATGGGCGCTTCCTTAACCACCTGACCGGCCGTAAAACGCATTGTGGTGCCGGGGTTTGCGAATATTGATATTACGCAGCCGTCGGAGCCGTCCTCCCTAACCTCATCGGTTATAACGGAGGGCTTTCTAAGCGGATTGCCGCCGAACACATTGGCCGTCATATTGCCGAAATCGCCGCCGTATTCTTTGTTTATTATGATGATGCCAAATATAACTATGGCTATCACCAGCACTGCTGCCGCACCGATATAGATGAGCTTGCGCGTATCCATCTTGCCGCCGCGGCCACGCCTTGACGCGCTCTTTTTGCGCGGAGCGGAGGCGGGCTTTCTTGAGGATTTGCCGTATTTGCCCGTATACTCGCGTTCCTTTGGCTCAACATCATAATCGTAGAAGCCATCGTCGTTAACCGGCTGGGCATATTTTAACGAAGCCTTATTGGCGGGGTTATTCACATAACCGTCGTCATCGGTATACGCAGAGCCGTCAATGCTGAAGGCCGGCTGCACGGGCGCTTCTTCAACGGGCGCAGCCTGACGCGGGGCATATTCCGGCGCGGCCTGGCGCGCTGAATGCTCCATCATGGGGGCTTGAGCCTTTTCTTCCAGCCTTTGAGCCGCATTTACACGCGGCGCGTTTTTAATAGACGCTGCGCGCGGCTCGAATTTTTTTCTATAGTTATCAGGTATATCATCTTCGCTGACATTATTGGCGCTAAAATCCGGTTTGGGCCAGGCCGGCGGCTTGACAAATCCCCACGCGGGTGCTTCCTTATTCTCCTCGGTAGCGCTCGGGGGCGCTTGATATTCCTTAGCCGCAGGCTCTGCCGCACCCGTGTCCGGCGTGAGCGGAGCGGCGCAGTTCTCGCAATACTCGAGGTAATCCTCATTGTACGCGCCGCAGACTTTACACTTCATATCCAATCCTCCCGCTTATCGCATGTATGCGAATAATCAATTTATTATACCAAAACATATAGATAGTGCAAATAGTTTTGCCCCTCAAATTTTAAAACATTGTATTAATTTAGCTGTGCGGCTTAATATGCAGCACAAACTATGATATAATAAGTCAGTTTTTACGAGGTGACTATGCGTAGAGTATTTGCAACATCAATTTTATTATGCCTTATTTTCACATTCGGGTGCGTGCCCGAAGCGCAAGCGCCTGTTTCCGACGACGGCGCGGCATTTTCCGGCTTCGTTACGGACGAAGTGATAAGCGGCGGCACAACGCTTGAAAACGTTAACGCTCGCTCCGCCGCATTTGAGGTCGCCAGCGATGAAACAAAGCTCACGCTCGACTTTATTACCGGCAGCCGCATGTCCGGCGGCACTGACGAGGGCGTTATAAGCGGCGTACCGGCATACACGGTTAAGCTTATAGGTGCGCCGTACCGATTGGTTGTAGAATTTGAATCGCTTGCCTATTGGGATTACTATAGGCAGCTAGATTTAAGCGTTGCGCCAATAATTCTTGGCAGCTTTCGCCACACCGTTTCCGAGGGAAGCGCTATGGCCATTTACTTTCAGCTTGCAAACGACGTGGCTTTTAAGGTTGAGGAAGCGCCCGCAAAGCTTATTATAACGCTTAAAAGCAAGCCTTCCCCCGTCCCCGCCACGCTAACCGAGCCTAATGAGACCCCAGATACATTGGATCTCACCGAGAGCTTGCTCGCGCCCGAGGGCAGCGGCTATTTTGTGGTGGCGAACGCTTATCGCGATTATTGCGGCGGCGCACTTAGCCAGACAGACCTAAAGCCAACTCTCGCAAGCGATATGAGCACTGTGCTTTTAATTTCAAAGGCGTTTTCCTCCGAGGCGGACGCGGAGGACTACAGGCAAAGCATGCTCGCGCTAAACGAAAGCGCGGTGCCCTCAAGCTGGCGCATTGAGCTTCTTGAGTTTGGCGAGCTGCCAAGCTATGATGAAAAGATGGAATATATGGCTGCATACGACGAAAAGTGCGCAAGGCGTGCAGGCGAAGCTTCAACGCTCGATGTGCTTATTCCAGACGGCCTTTTACTGACCGATACGCCTAAAAAGGGCGGTTATCTTTACAGCCGCAGGCTTTTAAACGGCATAGGCAGCAATGCCTACAGCTACGAGCAGCTTTATGTGCTTGAGGGAAGCGGCTATTCGCACCCGCTTTTACCATTTGAATTTGAGGTAATAGCGGCAGCCAAGTATTCTCCCGATGGTAGACGGCTGGCGGTGCTTGAGAGGGCTTCCGAAAGCACTCATCTATATGTATTCGACACCGATACGAGCGAGCTAATGGTGGATTTAAGCGATATGGGATTTGGCGATTCGATAAGCGCCTTTACTTGGGACAGCCTTGGCAGCAGCATATACGCCATAGGCGGAACTAACGAAATACAGATACATCAATATGATTTCAACGTTCCAATAGAGAGCAAGCGCCACAGTATAGTGGATAAAAAGGGCGCGGACGAAAGCTATATTTCTTTTTTAAACGGCGAAGTATATTTTGTTCAAACAGAGCTTGAGTCCGGCGCTAATATCTACACCGTAAAGCCGGAGGGCGGCATACGCAAGCTATTCCATACGGGCGGCGCATTTAAAATAGCAGCCAATGGCAAATACATGGCTATAGCCGATTACGGCAGCGACTTCGCAGCGCAAAGCGGAGCTGCTTCGCCTTCATTCTATGTGCTCAATATTGAATCCGGCGAAGAAACACTTGTGACCTCGGATTTTTCTGTTTATAATTTCCTGTGGGCTAAAAACAGCGAAAAGCTCTATTATATTGAAAATAGGCTCACCGGCAACACTACCGAAGGAGTTGCCGGCAATGAGGACAGCACAGACGCTAAGCCACAGACCTCCGAAACCGACCCATATCCCTACACTTTATGGGAATATGATGTGTCAAGCGGCGCAAAAACGGCCATTATAGATTTGCCCAACGCGTCCTTCGCGGTATCCGACGAGCTATTGTTGCTGTATTTTGACCAAGCCACGTTAGGCGAGGTGGTGCGCGCCACCTATAAAATAAAATAACACGGAGGCAAGAAAAATGGAGATGGATACCTCAATACGTCCCGGCGGCTTTACGCCGCTAAAGAAGCTTGTTGTCTGCGCGATGCTCGTGGCGCTTGGCGTGGTGCTAAGCGGGGTGCTGAGCATACCCGTAACGCTTGAGGGATCGCCCTCGGCAAAAATCGGCTTCGGACCGCTGCCGATTATTCTCGCCGGTATACTCTTCGGGCCGCTCTACGGCGCTATGGCCGCCGCGATGTGGGATATACTAACGGCGCTCATATTCCCCGTTGGCGCGTATTTACCTTGGTTTACGCTCAGCGCCGTGCTCTTTGGGCTTTTGCCGGGGCTTTTCTTTATAAAAAAGCGGGAATATAAATTTGGGCGCGTGCTTCTCGCCACAGCGTCTCCGCTGATACTGGTGAGCATATTCATAAACACCTTCCTAATAATTATCCTTTATTGGAAAGACCCGTTCGCCGCTGGAACGCTCTTTGGCATGGATATACCAAAATGGCTCGCGGTGGTAGCGGTGCGGGCAATGGAGCAGGTGGTCACGATACCGCTTTACTCGGCGCTTATATATAATCTCATTAAACGCGTGATTGTGTTATAGAATAAATCATTTATGTGCATAATCTCATCATAATTTACTGCGGAGGTTATGCACATGATAAAAAAAGCCGAAAATAGATATGATGAGGTGGCGCTCGCGCTCAAAAGATGGCATGACGCGATAAGCTATTTTGAGAGCGTAAAAGACCCCGATCTAATAGATTTTGCAATATATGACATGGAAGCCGCGCGGCGCAGATACATTTTTTTGCTAAAACACGCGCCGGTGAGCAAGCGAAAGGAGAATAATATAAATGTTATTCAATCTGTTGGCGTTTGCAGTGGGACTGCTGATACTGTGGATACTGTTTAAAATACTGTCGTTCCCGATAAAAATACTTATAAAGCTGCTAGTAAACGCGCTTATAGGCGCGGTGATACTGGTGCTTTTTAATTTCTTTGGCGCGATAATTGGAATAGCGCTGCCAATAACGCTTTTCACATCGTTCTTGACAGGCGTTTTGGGAATAGGCGGCGTGATTATCATATTGGTGTTTACGTTGCTGTTTTAATTTTGCCAACGAAAGTACTGTGCACTAAAAATGTGGGAGCGACCCAACGGCCGCTCCCATTACTTATTTCCTGCCGGCGTAATAGGCCTCCTGCACACATTTTTGATGCCTTGGACACTCCCTGCTCGTTTCGTGAACCTTAGAGCCAAGCAAATGTATGCAGAAATGCCCGTTGAAATTATTTGATGTTATTGTTTCGCTCATGTGCGGCATTGAGTGCATGCTTGCGGCAACCACCTTGCCATCATAAACCACCCAGATCGGCCGTCTGTTCCACGTCCAACCGCCGCCCGCCGCCTTTTTAATTATTGAGGAATCATAAGCCGTTATAGGCTCACAGTCCGCGTGATACCAGCCGCCAAAGCGGCGCGCGCGGAAGCTCAAGCCTGTTCTCACGTCCACCACAGTGAATCTCGCTCCCTTATTGAGCCACTCGCTGCCGCCCTTAAACCAATTAAAGAGCACCACCGAGCCTTTGAGGCGCATGAAATCGGCGTTGGCCTTTTCCACCTTATTGGCGCTATCATATATGGAGGTGAGCGTTTCCGCGCCAGCTATACCGTCCGCTGAGGAAAGCGAGCACGCCTTTTGAAATTCCGCCACGGCGGCGCGCGTCTTAGCGCCATAACTGCCCGTTATGCCGTCCTTATTCAAAAAACCGCGCTTATACAGCTCCGACTGGAGTTTTTTTACCTCGCCGCCCTCCATACCCATTTTGAGCATGCCAACGCCCGCAGTCGTCGAGCTTGAGAGTGTAAGATATGAGCGGTGAACATAGCCGGACATATCGTTGGTAACAGTAAAATACCACTCGCCTATGAGCGCCTTTACCTTAACGCCCTGCCCTGCGTGCAGCTCCGCAACCACATACGAATCGGCACTCGGCCCGCCGCGAAGCATAGCGCCATCGTCCAGCACATAGGCGCCACGACTCCCCTGCGAATTGACAAATAGATAATCCTGCCTTATATAGCCCACAACGTCGCCCAAATAGAGCACGCGATACCACCCGTCCTCCTTGGCGAGCACCTCAAGCTGAGTGCCTATGGGCAATTCATAAAGCACCTGCGCGTCGGTATTGGGGCTTTGGCGAAGCTTTACGCCGTCCGCCGTGACCTGGCCTGTTTCGCCGCTTTTTGCATACGCCGGAACTGCGA
>CAZUUR010000076.1:7436-8409 GCA_964622815.1 uncultured Oscillospiraceae bacterium
GGTTAGTCTTAATATCTTCATAATGCCGCCGCCAATCTTCCCAAACAAGACACGTCCTCCTCCATCACAGGAATAAGAAGCCTATTATATATGCCGCTCGCCGGGTGATAAAGCGGAAAAAGCACCGTTTCTTCACCATTGAACGTAGCGCTTAGCGGCTTGCCGTGCACATTGCCCACGGTGCTTGAAGCAAGCCCTAAAAGCATGAGCGCGGCCGTGAGTGGCGTGTTGCCAAGCGTTGCCACTATTTTAGGCCGTAATACAGTCAATTCTTCTCCCAGTAAAAGCAAGCCTGCTTCAAGCTCCTTGCGCGTGGGCGTGCGATTGGATACGGAGCGTGATTTCACGGAGGTTGGGCGATATTTAACTGTGTTTGTTACAAACACGGTTTCGCGTGATATGCCCGCCTTTTCAAGCAGCGCATCGAACTGCTTGCCCGCCTTGCCAACGAATGGCGTGCCTTTTTTTGTTTCCTCCGCACCAGGTGCTTCGCCTATAAACACAACTTTTGGCGAGGAAAAATTCCCACAGCCAAACACCGGCGATAGATATTCGCCCGTATTCGCGGCCACAGGCGCATATTCTTTAAGCCTTTGAGCTTCTCTTTTATATAGCGCTTCAAGCGTGGCGTTCTTATTCATCATGGCCCTGCCACCGGCGGATACTCCGCCTTTATTGATTCATAGTTATATCTTAACTGCTCGGTATTGCGCTCAATGGTGGTTACATTTCTGAATGAAATATAATACTGGAGGTATTGAACGCCGTTCTTCAGCGTGTTTTGATGCGTTTCTGGCAGATTTTGCACGGAATTAAGGTATGCGCTTACCTCGCCCACCAGCGACTGTGCGTTGGATATGGCTATATCCACGCGGGTGTCGGCGTCCGCACCGCTCCAATAGCCGTGTATGCGGCACATGGCGGAGCTATCGAACTGCGCCGTGGCAAATTGCTCAACGGTGACGTCCGTATA
>CAZUUR010000077.1:0-1005 GCA_964622815.1 uncultured Oscillospiraceae bacterium
CTACTACGGGGATAAGGCTGCTCATTTATCGTTCTCCTTTTATTCCGTTTTTGCTGCCGTCTTCTTTGTGGCCTTTTTTGCGGGCTTTTCCTCGGCTGCTCCCTCGTCCTGAGCCTTCTTTGCGGTCTTCTTGGGCTTCTTCTCTTCTTCCTTCTTTTCAACTAACTTGGCGTTAGCAACGATGAAGTCGAGCACCTTGCCAACCACTATCTGATCCGCAAAATAGAGCTTATCATTATCGCTTATATTCTTTTTAAATTCTTCCGCACGCTCGCCAAAGCGCTTTGCGTATTCCTCTATCTTCGCTTCTATCTCGCCGTCGTCTGCCTTTACGTCCTCAGCCTTGGCGATAGCTTCCATCACGAGCTGCATACGCACGCGCTCGGTGGCTTCGCCGCGCATTTCCTCGCGCGCCATCTTTTCATTAGTGCCGGTGTATTTGCAGTAATCCGCAAAATTAAGGCCCTGCATACTAAGCCGGTAATCTATATCCTGCACCATCTGATCTATCTGGTGCTCGACCATAGCCGACGGCAAATCTATGGTGGCGTTAGCTGCCACTTTGCGGATAGCCTCGTCCTCTATCTGAGTTTTGGCTTCTTGCTCAAGCTTTTCGGATAAAACGCGCTTTTTGTCGGCACGGAAATCCGCTATTGTATCAAATTCGGAAACGTCCTTGGCAAAATCATCGTCCGCCGCAGGCAGCTCCTTTTTCTGAATTGAATTAACCTTCACATGAAAAACGGCTTCCTTGCCGGCAAGATTTTCAGCATGATACTCTTGGGGGAAGGTGACGGTTATATCCTTTTCCTCGCCTATATTTATGCCTACCATGCCCTCTTCAAAGCCGGGTATGAACGAATGCGAGCCGATGACGAGCTTTTGATCCTCGGCGGTGCCGCCGTCGAACTTCACGCCGTCCACGCTGCCGGAATAGTCCAGCATGACCCGATCTCCCGTTTCGACGGCACGCTCAACCTCGAGGAAGCGCGCGTTTTTCTCGCG
>CAZUUR010000077.1:1015-1357 GCA_964622815.1 uncultured Oscillospiraceae bacterium
ATAACGGGCTATAGCTTCTCGTTCCTTATCTATTTCGGCGTCTATCATCGCGTCCGTAACATTATACTCGCGCTTTTCTACTTCTATACCCTTGTACTCCCCAAGCACGACCTCTGGGCGCACCTCAACCTCGGCCTCGAACACCATATCCTTGCCCTTTTCGCACTCGACTATATTTATCGACGGGTGGTCAACGGGTTTTACGTCGTGCTCTGTAAGCGCCGCTTCATACGCCGCAGGATATACAATATCGAACGCATCGTCGAAGAACGCGAGCTCGCCATACATGCTCTCTATCACCTTGCGGGGCGCTTTGCCCTTGCGGAAGCCCGGCACATTGAA
>CAZUUR010000077.1:1367-8362 GCA_964622815.1 uncultured Oscillospiraceae bacterium
ATAAAGCACAAATGCCAATATTATACCTGCAATTATCGCAATTACTATATACCAATTAGCAATTATCCATTTTGATGCTATAACTGCCATCTTTGTCATAACAGGCAATTCTTTCTTGGTTCCAAACATTTTATATACGCCTTCTGCATTGCGTCCTCAAAAACGTCCGCCTTGACCTGAATAGTCAGTTTTACTTTACTCCCATCGAGTTTTTCAAAAGTTGCCATAAGTTCCTCCGTTAAATAATTGGCAATGCCAAAAGCTATATGCTCCGAACATACCGCCGTCAGTATAGCTTATCACAAGGCATTGCCATTTGCAAACGTTACAAGAATGTTTTTTCTGCTTTTTCTCGTATATTTTGCAACTATTTCAAATTTACATAGTCTGCCGAAACATAGCCCAGTGCTCCGTCCGCTTTTATGAGGCACCAGCCGTCCGTCACGAGCAGCACAGTGACCGTTGACTTATTTGGCAGCAGCTTTATCTTTGCGTTTTGAGTGCCGGGGCCTGTGCGCATATTAAGCTCCGCCTTTGTGGTGGTTTGATACGCGCTAACGTTAGAGGCTATCTGCGGCACGCCCGCGCTGCCGGAGCTTACAAGGTCGGCATACGATTTATAGGCGAAGCCTATCGCTTCATTATATACGACATAGTACCAATCGCCCGTTACGCCCAGCACGTTGAACAACGCTCCCGATGGCATGACCGACACCACCTTGCTGCCCGATGTTGACGGCAGCGAGCGAATATTGAGCCTGCCACGAGCCTTCGCTGTAGCAAGCGTAACTGCGCCGGTATTGGCGGTAACGCCGTCTCCCCCGCCGCTGCCTCCGGACGCGCTGCCCGTACCCACCGTTGCCGGAGCATTAACTGTGGCCTTTACATATTTTGCGGATATATAGCCATGCATGCCCTTATACTCCGCTTCGTACCAGCCATTGCTGAGCGAATAGAGAGTAAGCGCCGCGCCCTTTGAAAGCGTTGCAATCTTTTTTGAAGCGGCCGAGGCTTGCTCGCGGAAATTCACATTACCCGTGGTTTCACCAACGCCAAGCTTTGCGGCCTCACCCACCTGAACGGCGTCAGTCTTGGGTCTTTCGGTGTTGACGACAGCGCTTTCGGGCAACTGCGTTGTAACCTGAACATATTTGCTGCTCACATAGCCTTCCTTGCCATTTGCCGTTCTCGCCTTGTACCAGCCATTCTCAAGCGCAAGGAGTGTGAGCTTAGTGCCCTTTCCAAGCACGGCAAGCTGCGCGTAGGTGACGCCTGCGGCTATTCGCATATTCACATTGCCCGTGGTAACGCCCTCGCCGGTGGTTGGCGTTGTTACCGCACCGCCCGAGCCTGATGCGCCAGATGTGCCTATAGTACCATCTGCGTTCAATGCGGCTGTTCCTGTCACCTTTATGTAATCGCTGTGAACATAGCCCTGCTGGTCGTTAACGAGCACATAGCACCATTCGCCATAGCGAATAACAACATACACGGCCGTGTTTTGAGAAAGCTGCTTTAAAAGCGCATAGCTCACGCCTGGGCCTTGACGCATATTCACGCCGTTTCTCGTTATCTTGCCCGTTTCAACCTTTGTAGGCTCCCATGCGGACGTAGGCGGAGGCGTTGGCGTGGCGGAGGGCGGCGGCGTGGCGAGGCCAAGCACTTTAACATACAGCGAGCTTACATAGCCTATCGCGCCGTCAACTCCCGCATAATACCATTCGCCGTTGGCAACGAGCGAATAAAGCAGCACGGACGTGCCTTTGCTAAGCTTCTTTTGGCTCACATAGCTTGTGGCAGGACCTGTTCTAAAATTAACGCCCTCTATTGTTACTTCGCCATAAGCGTAAGCGGTGGGCGAATCCACCACAACGCCCGCCGGAGTGGGCGTTGGCGCGGTAGTAAGCGCTGGAGTTGGCGTTGAGGTTAAATCGGTTATTGGCGTTAGGGTTTGCCAAGCAAGCGGCGTTTGCACAGGCTCGGTGGTGGGCGCTGCGGTTGCCGGATCGGGATAGCCGGTTATTTTAACGTATGAGCCACTGATATAGCCCGTCACGCCGTCCGCGCTGGCGCGATACCAGCCGTTGCTTGATGAATAAAGGAGCAGCGATGAGCCTTTTCTCAGCCTCGTTATGCTTTTATACGAGGTTGAAGGTCCTTCGCGGAAATTAACAAGATCGCCCGTTAGCTCGCCGTAAGCAGCGACGGTATTGCCCGCGTCCTGCGTGGGGAGCGGCTGGGTTATTGGCGAGGTCACGCCGCCCGGGACAGTTGGATCGACCGGCTGCGTAACAGACATTGTGGTAAATGACGCGCCGGGATAATAGAAGGCAAGTATATCCCTATATGAATGCCCCGCTGAGGCGCGCGCGTGCGCACCGCACTGGCTCATGCCAACGCCATGACCCCAGCGAGCGTGATAAATCCTAAAATAGCTGCCGTCCGAGGAATATTCTCCCCAATAAACGCGCAGCGACGAATCCGTGACTACGCCATAGCTTAAAAGCTCGCTCGTGCTGAACACCAAATCAATATCGCGATATATATTATACGCGCCGCTCGCGTCCGTAACGCCAAAATCGCCGCGTATAGTAAAATTAGACATATTGCGGACAACACCCTGATATTTCGGGTTATACATGCTAACTGCGCTTATGCGTTCAATAGCGTCCACCTGAACGCCGAGCGTGGTGTATGCCTTGGCGACTATGAGGTTGTATAGCGCCTTGGTTATTGTGCCTGACGATGTGATGGGAATATCCACTTTTTCTATTTTAGCCACGGTGGAGATCATATCGTAATCGTCCGTGGTGATGGAATAACCAGCGTTTGTGGCGTTTTTATTTGGCCACGCGTATGTGACAAGATTGGTTTCGCCGCCATTGCTCGCGGCATAATAGGTGCACAAAATATTGCCGTTGACGGTGAGAATTTCATTTAAGGTTTGGTCTACTGCTGAAATTACATTGCTTGCCCACGAGGAATAGCCCTTATACACCTGATCCGACGACGTATCGCCAAGGTAATACTCGCTGTTTGCACCCTGAAGTATCTGCGAGAACACATAGCATTTTGCCGCTATCGCCTGCGCCTTGAGCGCTTCTATGGGATATGTGTTGCTCATTTCATTGCCAACCACGCCATAGAGATAATGCGCCAGCGGAACCTCATTTACTATCTGGATATAGCCGCTGCCGGTGAGCTTTATATTGAAATGCCCAAGGTATGAGCGGCTGTTGAAGCGGATATAGCCCGCGGAGGGTTCCATCTTGACGCGCATTATTGAGAATTTGCCGCCAGAATATATTTCTCCGGCACTTGAGTGGGACACGCTTATAGTTCCCGAGGACGCCCTTAGTGTGAGCGTACCGCCGGTAAACACAGCTCCGTTTTCATTTATAAAATAGCTGCCCGATACGCTCATTGAAATGCTCGTGGCGTTGTTGGTAGTTAATTTGACCTTTATTGTGCTCAAATCCATCGCCGCCTCGGATTTTATCGCGGGCGCGAGAGTGAATATAAACGCAAGTAAAAGCGCCAATGCTCTTTTCATTATATACTACCCCTTATATTACTGAATACATAATATCACATATAGCGCAAATTGTGTATATTCATGCTGTATTTTGTGGTTTTATTTTCATTTGGTTAATAATATCATTATTAGCATTGCAAATATCGGCTTACATAAATATACTATAATTGAAAGGCGGGTGAATAATATGGCAAAGCGCAACAGCTTTGGCGAGCGCGAGGACGTAAGGCGGCTTATACTGTCCGCAGCGTCGCGGCTCTTTATAGCCTCCGGTATACACGGCACGAGTCTTAGCGATATAGCCGGTGCCGTTGGGCTTAGTAAGGGCACGCTTTATTATTACTACCCCGCCAAGGAGAACATAGTCAGCGAGGTTTTCAGTGCATACTCATCGCATTTTTCAGACGTTATATTCTTTTGGGTGGATAACCTTACGCACGAAAGCGATATAAGGCAGGAGCTTGCAAAGCTTATAGACGCTTTTCTTGAGGACGACGATCTTGCAAGGCTGCACCTCGTATTTGCCACGCAAGCGCGGCTTGACGACGAAAATGTGCGCGATATGCTATCTCAAAAGCTTGAGGAATGGGCCGTTATGCTCGAGGTAGGCTCTATAAAGATGCAATCAAACGAGGCGCGAGCGCTTTGCTCGCGGTCGCGGCTATTTTTTAGGCTGCTCACCGGGCTTATGACGGAGGACAGGGTAACGGACGAGGAGAATGCGGATTTTATCCGGCTGTTTGTGGGGTAAACATTAGGGCGGGAGTAAGCTCCCGCCCTACGAAATTATGCTTTGCTTATTTCATGCCCCTATTCACCATTTCGATGACGGCGAAGGAGGCGACGTCCTCTGCGTATTTCTGAGGGCCGAAGCCCGCGTCGTAGCCAAGCTCCTTGGCAAGCTCGTGGGATATGCGCGCGCCGCCGCAGATAACGACGAACTTATCGCGCAGACCCTCGGCCTCAAGCAGCTCTATAAACTCGGTGAGGTTGCCTATATGCACGTCCTTTTGAGTGACAGTCTGTGAAATGAGGATAACGTCCGCCTTGAGCTCGACGGCCTTTTTGATTAAATCCTCATTGGGCACTTGTGCGCCGAGGTTATAAGCCTCTATCATTTCAAAGCGCTCAAGGCCGTAATGTCCGGCAAAGCCCTTTCTATTCATTATTGCGTCTATGCCGACTGTATGCGCATCAGTTCCGGTGGACGCACCGACAACTACCACCTTGCGGCCAATATTCTTGCGGATATAATCGTTAACCTCCTCCATTTCCATGGTATCGGTTTCAACCGTTACAACCTCTATTGAATCATAGTCCACACCGTGCATGCACGAGCCGTAAACCACATAGAAGGTGAACTCCTTATCGAGCGGCTTGGACGTGACTACCGACGGCTCAACTATGCCCATCTTACGGGCGAGCTCGCGCGCGGCTTCCATGCCCTTTTCATCGTCCTGCACGGGAAGCGTGTAGGAAAGCTGCACCTTGCCATCGTTCATGGTGTCGCCATAAGCGCGCACGTTTTTCAGATCGAGCTTGGTGTCGAAATCAGTCTTTTTTGTATAGTCCGCTGCTCATTTTAGTTCCTCCCTTCTATCATAAGGTCAACGAAGGGGTTAAAATAAACGCTCTCCTTCTCGGTAACGCCGTTTAAGCCCTTGCCACCGTCGCGCATACGCTTAATGTCGGCAAATATGCCGCGCTCAAGCGTGGCAAAGAGGCCTATATTTTCAATTTCCTCCAGCAAATCCGCAGCCTTTTTAAGCACATCATGCGCGCGATTTTCTATTATGCCGCCATCTTTAAAGGTGAGCTCATCGCCCAGATCCTTCATGGTGCGGAATATATACTGCGCGTTTTCTATTGAAAGCGCACGGTCGCTCATGAACGGGGTATGTATGGCTTCGGTTAACATGCCAAGCAGATGAAGCTTCTGCCCCGTCAATATAGTTACCATATTAAAGAGCGCGTCCTGCACATGACCCCTGAATATATTGCCCGTCATAAATTTGGTTGGCGGCATATATTTAAGGGGCGCTTTGGGGAATATCTCCCTCGCCATCTGCGCCTGCGCAAGCTCGTAAACAAAGCCGTTTTCAACATCCGGCGATATTTCAAAAGCGTGCCCCAAACCCATCTGCTCCTCCGGGAGCGAGGCGCACAGCGCGAACTGCTCATTGAGGAACTGCGAAGCTAAAACCGTGTGCGCTTCCTCAACAGCATCGGCGGTGGTGAGATAATTATCCTCACCGGTGTTGATAATAACGCCCGCAAACCCATTTATAACGCGGGAGAAATACTGATCCACCAGCGTGCGCTGCATATTTATATCGCGGAAAAGTATGCCGTAGAGCGCGTCGTTAAGCATAACGTCCAAGCGCTCCAATGCGCCCATAGCGGCTATTTCCGGCATGCAAAGGCCTGAGCAATAGTTGCACAGCCTTATATAGCGGCCTTCCTCGTTGCCCACCTCGTCGAGCGCGGCGCGCATGAGCTTAAAGTTTTCCTGCGTGGCGTAAGTGCCGCCAAAGCCCTCGGTGGTTGCGCCATAAGGCACATAGTCAAGAAGCGACTGGCCGGTGGTTCTTATCACGGCGATTATGTCCGCGCCCTGCTTGGCGGCGGCCTTGGCCTGAACTATATCCTCATAAATATTGCCTGTGGCAACTATAACATAGAGATACGGCCCCTGCTTATCGCCAAACTTTTTAAGATACTCGTCGCGCTCCGCGACATTTTTCTTTATGCGCTCAACCGTGGCTCTGGCAACGGGCATTATTGCATCGTGGATATCCTTTTCGCTGTGCGCTTTTACGGCGGTGAGCTTCAATTCACCCTTATCCACAGCCTCCGCAATCTCCTGCGGGGTCTTGCCGGTTTCAATCATCGCGTTGCCTATATAATAGGCCGCGCCGTATGAGAGCACGCCATTTTCATTTAAATGGTCAACAAGGACGTTTGGTAGCGGCACAGTAACATCGTTCACGCCATCTATGCCCAAAAAGCGGCAGACGGTGCGCTCAACGGTAACCGTGGTGTGCTTATCAATAAAGCTTTGCGTGTCGAGCGCGATGCGTCTCGCGCTCGAACGCGCTTTATCAACAAGCTGCCTGTCAAGATTCAGCTTGCTTTTTTCCATTAGGCTCTTACCCTCCCGCCTTAGTCTTCGTGATGAGAACGCTTATGGCGCTCCAGATCCTTGGGCTCAAAGGACAGCTGCTTGCCCTGCTCGAGCGCGGCAACGCCGATATACGGGGATTTCTTCTTGCCGGTGCAAACATCGCAGGTGCAGCTTTCCTCATAGTGAGTGGGCTCTGTGTAGGTGGTGATAACGCCCTCAAAGTTTCTCAATATAACCTTATGGGGAGTCTGACTGATAACATAATTGGGCATAACGGGGGTCTTGCCGCCGCCGCCCGGCGCGTCCACCACGAAGGTGGGCACGGCAAAGCCGCTG
>CAZUUR010000078.1:0-8338 GCA_964622815.1 uncultured Oscillospiraceae bacterium
TACTTATAAAGCTATATGTAAACTGGAGGTATGAGGCATGACGTATAATGAGCTAAGCGAACAAGAACTCGTAAGCATCACCGATTTACAGGCAGAATTATTAAAGCTTGAAGCCAATATGCGCACCGCCGAGACCGATGCGGCCGCTCAAAAGGTAAAGCTTGGCGAATATTTCTATAATAAGCATGAGCAAGGCGAAAAGTATGAAGAAAGCGCCGAGAGCATAATAAACGCCATCAAGGAATTGTATGATAGCGTAAACGCTATGAAGAACGATGTTGAAGCAATACAAAAGGAAACCCAAAGGCGTAATGAAGAAATAAAGCGTCTTGCCGAGGAAGCGGCGCGTAAGCAGGAAGAAGCGGCGGCTGCGTTGGCGGCGGCGAACGCCATGAAGAATATCACGCCTGACGCACAGAATCTAAATGTGGTATGTAAAAAGTGCGGCAGCATACTCTTTATGGACGCGAAATTCTGCGCCGAGTGCGGCACGCCCGTTATAAAAGATGAGCCAAAGGCGGCGGCGGGCGTTTGCACAAAATGCGGCGCGAGCCTTGAAAGCGGCGCGAGATTTTGCGCCGAGTGCGGTTCGGGAGTATCGGCTGTCACAGCCGCGGTGCGCACATGCGCAAAGTGCGGCGCGAAGCTTGAAGAAGGCGCAAGGTTCTGCGCTGAATGCGGTACGCCGGGCTAATTAGTAAAATACCGCAACGCGGTAAAAATAGGAGGGATTTACATGGCATTCTGTTCAAAGTGTGGAGCACAGTTAAACGACAACGCAAAATTTTGCCCCGCTTGCGGCGCTACCACCGGCGCACAGCAGCAGGCGACTTATCAGCAGCAGCCTCAGCAGCCTCAGCAGCCGCAAAACAACGCCTATAATCAATACACCGGCAATAACGGCGGCAATTACGGAGCCCCTGTTAACAGCTCGTCGAGCGATGATACGGTTATGGGCGTGCTCGCGTATCTTGGCATTTTGGTGCTTATACCCATTTTTGCAGCTAAGGAATCGCGTTTTGCGCGTTATCACGCCAATCAGGGCGTTACGCTTTGCATAATCGAAGTTGCGTGGGGAGTAGTTTCAGCTATACTTAACGCTATATTTATAGCGCTGTATGTGCCTGGCATACTTACTTTGATCAATATTATCGGTTGGCTGCTTAGCATTGGCTTCCTTGCACTTGCGATAATCGGCATAATCAACGTATGCAATAAGCAAATGAAGCCCCTGCCGGTAATAGGCGAGATGCTTCACATAATCAAATAAACAACAATACTTTTTAACCGGAGGACCCTAATGAAAAAATTGATAGCACTGGTATGCGCCGTGTCGGCAATGTTGCTCCTTGTCACAGCGTGTTCAAGCGGCAGTGTAGTCGGCAAATGGAACCTCGTCGAGGGAGACGCAGGTGATTATGGCAAATATTTAGAGTTCAATGAAGATGGGTCCATGACCTATGATTATTCGGCTCTTTTGTGTGTAGATCAGGAGCTTGACCCGTCGGAATACGACGCGGCTGCGAACATGATAAAGGAATTTATTATGAACGTTTACGTGGCTGATCCCGATAAAAAGATAATCACCATAAGCTCCGCGAGCCTTCTAAACGATGAACCGGACGTGCGCGAGATAGAATATTCTATCAGCGGAGACACGCTTATGTTCAACGGCTGCAAGTACGAACGCGATAAGAGCAAATAAAAGCCCGGGCCGCGGCACACGCCGCGGCTCATATTTTAGACTGTTTGGATCTATGAAGAAATTATTGTTTTTACTGGCGTTCGCGCTGATGCTGACGCTTTGTGCCTGCCAAAAGGAAGCGCCGCAGGCAGCGGCCAACACCGTTGAGCTTCCGCCCGTCGCTCAAGCTACTCCTCCGTCTGCACAGCTTGATATTGCGAGCTTTACGGATTTAGGCGAATATAATGGCGGCGATGTGCAAAAGCTTGCTTCGCTGCCATCGGGGGCGCTCTATATGGTGTATGGCGCTGATGGCTTTGACTCGACGGGTATATTCTTTCAATCGGCTAATGGAGTGCAGCTTGTGGGCGAGTGCGGCGGCAGATGGAGCTTTGAACCTGTGGAGGGCACGCTTGATTGCGTGACGTCGCTATACGTCGCTAATTTTGACTATAATGGGCTTGAAGCTGTGGATAAATACGCCAACGTCATATTTCAATTCAACACTGCAACGCAGCGCTTTGCGCCATATCTCACAAAATCGTGCAGCAATGTGCTCATTGAGGAGGATTATCAGGGCGCGAAGGTGGCATGGGTGTTTTGGAGCGATGATGCGAATGTAGATCCGGTGCATTACCTTATCCCGTTCAACCTTGACACAGGCGAAAAATTAGGGCGCTATGCGGCGCAGTATAAAGAGCCGCTTATCACCGTAATGGAGCAGGGCGCATATCTTGTGAGCGACATAGCTTTCGACTCTCAAAGGGCTGCTATCCGCATAATGCGCTCGGTTATAGATGCACAGGGCAATGTTTTGCAGGACGAAACATTTTATTGCAATACTGAAACTGGTGAATTTTCACACTGAAAAATGTGAATGCTGCTGTTGCCCCCAAAGTGAATAGATGATATAATGTAATAAATCCTAAGGAAAGGAGGCTGTAGATTTGGATATTGCACAAGTTGCGATGGATATGAAGCTGTCTCAGGTTAGCTCTCAAGCATCTGTTGCTATGCTAAAAAAGACCATGGATACTCAGGAGCAAATGGCGGATATGCTTATCGGTCAGATGCTGTCCTTAGATGTTGGCCCAATGCAGCCTTCGACGGTGGATATATCCGTATAAGCGCAACAAATAAAGAGCGGTTCGTGTTGAGCCGCTCTTTTTATTTGGCGTGAGCAAAGCGCGCCGTTTATTTTGAATATCTTTCCCTCAATTCCTCTATATCGGCCTTTATTGTGGCGCGGAGCTTTTCGGGCTTTATCACCTCGCAGCCGGGGCCGAATTGCAGTGCCAGAAAGCGCATGCCCTCAAGCGAGGAGTGTATCGTAACCTCCATATAGCCGTCCCCCACGTCCTCCATGACGGCGCTCTCGCCAAATTCGTCCACAACATAGCCCGCGCGAAGCCTTGGCATGCGCAAAACCACAGTCTCACTGCGCCCGCCATAGCCAAAACTATGCTCGGCAGAATAAAGGTTAAGGTCAAGCCCATTTTCAAAGCCGGGCAGTTTTTTTAGCTCCGTGCCTTCCTCTTGCATCACCTCAAGCTCGCTCATGCGATCCACGCGATAATTGCGAAGGTTGCTTGAATAGCTGCGGGAGCTTGCAATAAGGTAATATTGCCCCATTGCGCACACTATCTCGTGCGGATTTACGGCTTCCTTGCTCATGCGCATGGGTTTTAGCTCCCCGCCCATGCCAACAGTGTTGTATATGAACTCAAGCTGTTTTTTAGCATTGAGTGCGTTATTGATCACGGATAGATTGTCGAATATCTTGCTGCCACGCCCATTATCCCATTCCTTAAAGGCGCGTATGTTGGGCACGCGCTCGCGCACCTCACTATATTTGATGAGCGTTTGGGCAAGCCTTTGAGCGTCCTCGGCGGGCGTTGAGCGCGAGGTGAAAAGCGCGTCCGTGAGCAGCAATATATCGTCGTCACTCAACACAACGCCCTTGGGTCTGCGCCCGCCCTTGGCCTTTTTATCGGTTTCGGCTATGTACGCGCCGCGATTATTTTCATCGTAGGTGCTTATCTCATAACCCATTTCTCGCAGCATGGCTATATTGCGCGAAACCGCATTGCGACCCGCGTCCATATCAAATTCGCTTTTGAGCAGCTTTATCATGCGCGCGGAGGTTAGCGGATCGTTTTTTGAGGAATATTTCTCAAGTATGCGCAGCACACACAGCGCCAGTGCTTTTTTTCCGCCGATAGAAGCCATTTTCTTGACCATAGCTTTCGTTTGCGAAAGCTCCTTTCAGAATTGTGGTTGGTTTTGCGCCGGCAAGATCGCCATTGTATAATAGCCAAAGGTGCAAAACCTTCCCTTAATTGCCATATAATTCTATTTTATAGCCGCACTATATTTGATGCAATAGCATTATTAACAGAAAATGCATTTTTTCAAGCTTTATTAAGCTATTTGTGTGTGGTATCCTGTTAATAGTAAGAAACCGCAAAAGGGAGAAAACTAATGGTAAAAAAACTTTTAATCTCACTCACGCTTATATGTGCGTTATTGTTATCCGCTTGCACAGGCGGCGTTCAAGTGCCCGCCGATGCTTCCCCCGCGCCTGTTACGCCCGAGGCTACGCTTGAGCCGGCGAGCACAGAGTCTGTGCTCGGCGGCGTTGCCGACCCTGCCGATGTCAGCATGACAGACGCCGCTTCAGGCGATGATATTCCCGTTGCATCTGCTTCCGCGAGCGATGCGATAAGCGATGCTGATAAGCTGTTTGTTGAAGCTATGCAGCCCGTGTTCGACAGTCAGATTCGCTATATGCACGAGCATGATATAGACTATATAGATTTTTCCTCGCCAGAGGCCGTTTGGAGCACGCTTTACTATCTTTGCGTAAACTACGGCGCAAGGGATAGCCGCGTCACGTTTGACACAGAAAACGTAACCGTGCCTAAATACGTAATGTCCGAATATATGTTGGCGAATTTTGAGCTTTTAAGCGAGCTTCCTCAGCTTCCGTCAGATTTACAAATTAAATACGATAACGCTACCGACGCATACACCGCCCCTCTATCCGACGCGGGCGACAGCTACAGCCGCATATTGAGCGCTAAACCGCTTTCAAACGGCACGATAGAGGTTCAGCTTGGCTATTTTGAGATGAGCGGCGACGGTGAGGATTCGCTCATTAAGGCATACTCATTCTGTGTTACGCACCGCGATGAGCTTGACAGCGCCGCCGAAGCGCCGTATAAGCTTGCCGTAAGCACGATGTTTATCAGCTATACGAACGCTATTATGATAAGCGCCGTTGAGGAAAAGACCGACGCCACTTATATGACAATAGAATACTTAGACGAGCATTGGCACATTGTCGACCAGGCCGAGCCGGACGGCACGATAAATGCATACGACTGGCTTGAGATAAAGCCTACCGGCCGCACGGAGGTGGTGCGCGTTAGCCCCAACGCCGAATTTCACGCGGGCATGCTCGCCGAGCTCGTTGGCGAGGATATAGACGCCGATATGGACGAGGCCGCTATGCGCCAATATTTCCTCACAAAATGCATCACGCTATTGAACGATAAGCCCATCTATTTCGACGCGAATATTATAGACGGCGTGCTCTACGGAGCCGACGTGATGTTCGATGCATATTTTGCGGGATAATCTCTGATTATACCTGTATATCCGCCGTCACCCGCTGCTTATATGCGGGTGACTTTTTATTATACTTATTATAAATCATTATAAACATCTTATATAAAGCCCTGTACAAAAGGCGTTAACGCTATTATAATGATTACCGTTATAAGAGTAAAGAAAAGCTAATAAAAGCATGCGGAGGGCTTTGATGGACATCTATCAGGTATTAACATTTGTTGGAGGGCTTGCGCTTTTTCTCTATGGAATGAAGGTGCTTGGCGACGGCTTGGAAAAGCGAGCGGGCGCAAAGCTAAAGGGTATACTCGAAAGGCTTACCTCCAATCCGATAAAGGGCGCGCTTCTGGGTGCGGGAGTGACGGCTGTAATACAATCCTCGTCAGCAACTACGGTTATGGTGGTCGGCTTTGTTAATTCGGGCATAATGAAGCTAAATCAGGCGATAGGCGTTATATTGGGCGCGAAGGTTGGCACCACAATGACCTCGTGGATATTGAGCTTAACGGGCATACAGGGCGAGAGCCTATTGGTGAATTTACTAAAGCCATCATCATTTTCGCCAGTGCTGGCGCTTATCGGCATAATATTGCTGCTGTTTGCGAGGAAGAATAAGCATAAGGACACAGGCACGATAATGCTTGGCTTTGCGGTGCTGATGTTTGGCATGGAAACAATGTCCGGCGCTGTCTCGCCGCTTGCGAAGCTGCCGGAGTTCCAACAGATACTGCTTGCGTTTAGAAACCCGCTGCTTGGCGTGCTTGTAGGCGCGGCGTTCACAGGGATAATCCAATCCTCGTCGGCGTCGGTGGGCATATTACAGGCACTTGCAATGACGGGCACGATAAGCTTTTCAGTGGCCATGCCTATAATTCTAGGCCAGAATATAGGCACTTGCATAACGGCGCTGCTTTCAAGCTTTGGCACTAACCGCGCGGCAAAGCGTGCGGCGTTCTCGCATCTATATATAAGCATATTGGGTACGGCAGTGTTTATGGGCGCTTACTATCTTGCGGACGCAATATTCGTGTTTCCATTTGATAACGCAATAGTTAGCGCTGTGGATATTGCCGTTATACACACGATATATAATGTTTTCACAATGCTTGTTTTCCTGCCGTTTGTAAATCAGATAGAAAAGACGGTGTGCGTGCTTTTGCCTGACAGGGGCGAGAAGCAATCGGTCGCTTTCCTTGATAGAAGGCTTCTTGCAACGCCCAGCATAGCCGTGAGCCAGTGCGAAAGGCTGACGCGGGAAATGTCGTTCAAGTCTGAGGACGCGCTCGCAAAGGCTATATGCCTTATAGGGAACTATGATGAAAAAACTGCCGATGAGATAGACAGCATCGAGTCGCATGTGGATATATATGAGGATAAGCTGGGCACTTTCCTGGTTGAGCTTGGCGCAAAGGATATGTCCGAGACGGACAGCCGCGAAGCGCAGGAGCTTTTGCACCTGATAGGCGATCTTGAGCGGATAAGCGACCATGCGCTCAATATCTGCGAATCCGCGCAGGAGATGCGCGATAAGAACATCAATTTTTCGCCCACGGGCGAAAAGCATCTAAAGGTGATGTCGGACGCTGTGCTTGAGATATTGGCGCTTTCAATGCGCGCCTTCCGCGAGAAGGATCTTTTGGCGGCGCACCGCGTAGAACCGCTTGAACAGGTGATAGACAAGCTCAAAAAGCAGCTTCGCGACGAGCACGTTTTGCGCTTACAGTCAGGCGAGTGCAAAATGACCCAAGGCTATGTGTTTAACGATCTATTAACAGACCTTGAGCGCGTGAGCGATCATTGCTCAAATATGGCGGCGTGCGTTGCGCAGACGAGCGAAAAGTCCATGGCTGTGCATAGCTATACCGCTTCCATGAAGGCGGGCGGCGAGCATGATTATAAAATGGTTTTGGCAGAATTTGAGAAAAAGTATTCACTTGATTAAAGCAAACGCTTTAAAAAACGGGAGAGTAAATACTCGCCCGTTTTTTTATGCCTGAACTCGCGTAAGACCGGGATAGCGCTTGAGCTGCGCTAAATATCTACGCCAGCGGATTTATTGATTCGCCGTTAATAAATCTGCTTACTGCCAACTCGTCCTCAATAATATCGTCAAATTTATCCCCAAGCTCAACGGCTATGCATGATGTGAGTATGCAGATAAACGCCATAGGCACCGTCATTGAATTAAAGAAAAACTGATTAGACGTTTTGCAGAAGAAATTGAAGCCTGCCTCGGTGGTGGCGGGGGAGCGCGAGCTATCGGTTATGGCGGCGAGCCTCGCGCCCTTGTATTCAACGTAGCGCGCGATATTATAAATGGGCAGGTGATAGGGCGGGAATGAGAAGAATATCACCATATCGTCCTTTGTGAGCCGCGCGAGCGCCGTCTGAACAGAGTCGCTGTCGCCAAGCTTATAGCTCACAGCCTTTATGCGGAAAAAATTAAGCCTGTAGGTGAGATAGTCGGCAAGCAGCTTGCACGCATCATGGCCGAAAACCTGCACCTCGTGCGCGTTGATAAGCGCGTGCGCGCATTCACAAAGCTCGTCCTCATCAATATTGGAGCAAAAATCCTCAAGATTGCTTCGCTCATTTAAAAGTATATTCATAACGCCCTCGGTCTCGCGTGACTTAGCGGCGGACTCTATAGGCTCGCTGCCGGTTCTAAGCACGGCCTGCGTGTGCTTTCTAAACGCTTCCTTTAGCTCTATATAGCTGTTAAAGCCCAGGGCGCGGCATAGCCTTAATATGGACACCTCGCTCGCACCTACGCGTGCGCTCAGGTCGCGCAGCGTAATATAGCAAACACCCTCTGGGTTTGCCGTCATATAATCAAGTATTGTGCGCTGCTTGTTAGTTAGCCTGTCATACTTTTGATTTAAATCATCTATCAGCGACATGCTGCGCCTCCAAATAAAGTGTTTACTATATTATATACTCACTTTAAAGTAATAGCAAGCCGCCAACGCATAAAATGCCGAATAATGGCATTATGCTCTTTTGATGGGGATAGACAGCGTAAAA
>CAZUUR010000079.1:0-8157 GCA_964622815.1 uncultured Oscillospiraceae bacterium
GAAATATCTCCAAATTGCCTGCGCTCAATGCTCTGTTGGCCTGGTATATAATGCGCCCGTCAGAGGCGCACGCGGCGAAAGCAGAAACATCGCTCATGCGGCTGAACATGCCCTCAAGATAGCCGTCCCGCCTCACAAGGCGGGTTAAAACAGGCTCGGCGGGGTTTTGACCCGCTAAAAATGCCGCGCACGGCTCTGTGTCCGATGCCACAGTCAATATTGCCCGCGTTCTGTCCGGGAGAAATTCTATTCGCACTGTGCCTGCGGCCTGTCCGGACGCCGCATCGCGCAAGGGAAGCACTCTTGTTACCGCCATAAAATATCACTGCCTTCGCTCGCAAAAGCGTCACTTTCATCATAATTACGGGTGGTTGCGCGTGCATACCGCCTCAAAAATATTTATGCTTATATATGCTGCGATATGATATAATATTGTTTTAAATCCGAAAGGAGCTCGTTATGCTTTCAAAAGAGAAAATCTGTTCTGTGCTCGCGGCGATAGCCACATTTACGCTGCTTTTCACCACGCTTTTTCTGTCGCTTCGGCTGGTGATGAACGATAGCGGCTATTATCTTGATAAATATCAAAAGCTAGATATGCAAACGCGCATCGGCATATCGCCTGAGGACTGCACAAACGCGATAATGAAGCTCATAGATTATATGGAAGGGCGCACAAATTCCATAGACCTTGATGTGAACGAGAGCGGAGTTGAAGTTAGCATGTATAACGATCGCGAGCGCGCGCACATGCTCGACGTGCGAAACCTTTTTGAAAGCTTCAAGCTCGTCTCGGGCATTGGCCTTTTTATAACGGCTGTATGCAGCATAGCTATAAGCGCTATTACAAGGCGCACGAATTGGTCATACGCCATGACGAACGTGCTGATAGGGCGCGGCTTCATCGCCGCTGTTTGGGCGTTCGCGGCTGTAATACTCATTGTGGGCGCATGGGCGCTGATAGATTTCACAAATTTCTGGACCAGCTTCCATCTCGCCTTTTTCACAAACGATCTGTGGCTTTTGAATTATGCGACCGATCGCATGATAAGGATATGCCCCGAGGAGCTGTTTTTTGAGCTTATAATGCGCTTTGGCATAATCTTTGTAGGCTTTACGGCGGTACTCACCACGGTTGTGTGCATAATAAAGAAGCGCGCCGAAAGAAAGCTTAAAAAGGAGCGGGACGGAGCAAGGGGAGGCAGAAAATGAGCGATTACGAACGCATGGCCAGTGAAAAGGCTCAGGCATATAGAAAGGAAGAAAATAAGCGGTTGCTGCTCGCAATAGAGTCCTCGTGCGACGAGACGGCAGCCGCCGTTATCCAAAACGGTTTCACGGTGCGCTCTATGGCGGTGCACACGCAGATACCGCTGCACCGAAAATATGGCGGTGTCGTGCCGGAAATAGCGTCGCGAAGCCATGTTGAGCGTGTTGGCTCGGTGGTGGACGCGGCCATCAATGAAGCCGGGGTTAGCTACGGTGAGCTTGACGCCGTTGCGGCGACGTATGGGCCGGGACTGGTGGGCGCGCTGCTGGTGGGGCTTAGCTTTGCAAAGGGTGTTGCTTACGCCAAAGGCCTGCCGCTGGTTGGTGTGAACCATATAAAGGGACATATCGCGGCGAATTATCTCACTTATGCGGATCTAAAGCCGCCATTTGTGTGCCTTGTGGCGTCGGGCGGGCACAGCCATATTGTTAAGGTGGAGTCATATTCGCAATACAGGCTTTTGGGGCGTACCCGTGACGACGCAGCGGGCGAGGCGTTTGACAAGGCGGCGCGGGTGCTGGGGCTAAGCTATCCGGGCGGGCCGGAGCTTGAAAAGCTGGCCAAGAACGGCGATCCCCTCGCATACAAATTCTCCGCGCCATTTAACGAGTCCGACAGCCCTGATTTTAGTTTTTCGGGCATAAAGACAGCGCTTATAAATCTCGTTCACACCGCCTCACAGCGGGGCGAAGCGCTTGACATGGCGGACGTGGCGGCGTCGTTTCAGCACGCGGTTGTGGAAACGCTTGCCAAGAAATCAATCGCGGCGGCGCTTGCGGTGAAAAGCGACACTTTGGCGCTCGCGGGCGGCGTCAGTGCGAACATGACGCTCCGAGCCCGTATGCGCGAGTGCGCTCAGCGCGAGGGACTGCGTTTTTGCTGCCCCGATATGAAGTATTGCACCGATAACGCCGCCATGATAGGCTGCGCCGGGCATATTGCGCTCATGGAGGGCGAGGAGAGCGAGCTTAGCTTAAATGCTCAGCCGGGGCTGAAATTGGTATAAGCCCAAGAACGTGCAAAGACTGCAACTTCAAAGAAGCACGTTGCTTTTGAGATCGGAGTACAAAATATATCTTGCTTTTTTCTCGCCTAGCAGATATAATCATAAAGCTGTATTCATAAAATCGGCTGCGTATGCGGCTTTTTTACTAATTGAAAAGAGGTGTGAACGATGCTTCAAACTTATCAGCCAAAAAAGAGACAGCGCAAGAAGGTGCATGGCTTCCGTCAGCGCATGAAGACCCGTACCGGTCGCGCAGTATTGGCTCGCAGGAGACTCAAGGGGCGTAAGCGCCTGAGCGCGTAATGGGTTTATTAAGGCTCAAGGAACACGTTATTTTCACGGCAGGGGTAGCTAAAATAAAAGCGGCGCTTGCCGTGATTTGGCGTACAACGAGATAAGGCAAAGCCTTATGGGCCTAAGGAAAGGGAATGCCCCCCTATGAAACGCAGTTACTCGCTCAAAAGAAACAAGGAATTCCGTCACACATACAGGCGCGGCGAGTCAAAGGCCGCCAAGGGGCTTGTTATAGTGTATAACCGGCGCTATATAAAGCCGCAAAAGCAGCGTGACGCGAAAGACGCCGAATTGCTCAAAAAGGAGCGCTCAAGGCTTCGAGTTGGCTTTTCGGTGAGCAAAAAGCTCGGCAACGCTGTCGGGCGAAACTATATCAAACGAAGGCTCCGTGCCGCCTTGGATCCGCTTATAAAGGCAAACAGGATAAAGGGCGGATATGATGTCATATTTATTGCGAGGGAGCCGATAAAGAGCTATGATCTCCCGGCCATAGAGCGCGAGATTTACTCGCTCATAAGACGCGCGGAATTGCTGTGCGACACTGAGCGGAAGATATAAAGTCATTTCGTGAGGCCACATAGCCCTTGGAATGGGCAAACGGAAATGAAACGCATACTTATTTTCCTTATAAATGCGTATAGGCAAGGCATATCGCCCCTGTATGCTCCATGCTGCAGATTTACACCCACCTGCTCAAGCTATGCTTTGGAGGCGGTTAACAGGCATGGCGCTTTCAAGGGGTCTTTGCTTGCGCTTTGGCGCATTGTGCGCTGCAATCCGTTTGGTAAATGCGGTTACGATCCTGTGCCCGAGGTATTTGAGCCCGGCAAGGCCGTCAAGCGCGCGTTCAAACGATTTTTCGCCCGTTTTGTAGGCGAGAAGAAACACAATATGAAAGCGAGGGTATCTTTACAAGATGCAAGGTGACTTTTTCTTAACGACCTGGTTCCTCGAGGCGATGAAATGGATTTATCAAAATGTGGGCAGCGTGTTTCTCACCGTGCTCATATCAACGTTCGTTTTAAAGGCCGTAACGGTGTTTTCGGATATTTCCAACCGTAAATCGAGCCTCAAAATGGCCGCCATACAGCCCGAAGTGCAGAAAATACAAAAAAAATACAAGTCCGACCCGCGCAAGGCGCAGGCCGAGCAAAGCAAGCTGATGAAGGAGCGCGGCGTGAGCATGTGGTCGAGCTGCCTGCCGGTGCTCATCACGATGCCGCTTTTCTTCTGTTTCATAGCGGCCTTCCGCTTCTGGGGCTACGAGATGACATTAAAGCTTCTGGTGCTCCCCTCAGATGAAGCCATGGAGCTTTTCAAGAGCTTTAAATTCCTGTGGATAAATAATATTTGGCAGGCTGATAACGGCACTATGCCCGTTATACTCAACGGCTCAACCTTCCTTGCAACGGCCGATCTGCCAAAGCTTCTATATTTGTATGAAACCCCCGGCGTGTGGCAAAAGCTTATCGACCTTGGCATTGCCGCTGCAAGCACCGCTAACGGCGTGACCACCTATTCCATTTTAACCACAGACGCAGCAATCGCCGCTTACGACGCGGCCATGTCGCCCTTTATAAATGTGTATTCAGGCATGAATAACGGCTGGTTCATAATGCCGGTCGTTGCCGCCGGAACAAACCTGCTTTCATCGTGGATGATGCAGAAAAATCAGCCGCAGCAGGCGGCCGCCTCGCCCGATGGGCAGCAAAACCCGTTGGCGAACAATAAGCTTATGATGTATATGTTCCCGATAATGTCGTTTGTAGTGTGCTTGACCTCAAACGCCGCGTTCGCCATTTACTGGACGCTTTCGAGCATCATGATGATAACCATCAATCTCATATTGAATAAATTTATGCCGCGTACAAACGTTGTGGAGGTAAAGAAATAATGAAAAGGACAATAGAAGCTCAAGGCAGGTCCGTAGACGAAGCGATTTTCAGCGGGCTTGGCGAGCTTGGCATCTCGATAGATGAGGTTTCAATAGAAATAGTCAAAAGCGAATCAAAGGGCATATTCGGCCTTGGTGCTAAGCCCGCGATAGTTCGTCTCACTGAGAAAGAGCCTGACGAGGTGGTAGTTCCGGATTTTGAAGCTTTAGCGCGCAAGAACGCCGAGGAGCGCCGCAAGGAGCGCGAGAGCCGCCCCCGCGATTTCGATCGCGGCGATGAAACGCGCGGCGGCTATAATCGCAGCAGGGATAATCGCGGCAACCGCTCCGACCGTCCTGAGCACCCTCGCACATACGATAGGCCTGCTCGCGAGCCGCAAAACGCTGCCGAGGATACGGAAAACGCTGCCGTGCGCAGGCATTCCGATCGTCCTCGCCGCTCCACGCGCGACGACCGCTCGCCCCGCAAGGATCTTGAGCGCAAGCTCGCCTCAGAGAGCATACTCACCGCTCCCAAGCCTCAGCTAAGCTATACTGCCGACGGCGCTGCCGACGACAAGGCCGCGATTTTCCTCAAAGGCCTCATAGAGCGCATGGGCGTTGATGGCAGCGTGCTCATAGGTGTGGCCGCGGCGGAAGAAAACGTCGATGAAACGCCTGCTGAGGCTGCAACTAGCGTCGAGCCGGAGACTCAAGCTGAGGAGACCGCCGAAACCGATAAAAAAGAGAAAACTCCCACCAAGTATCTTCGCATAGACAGCGACACCATGGGCATACTCATAGGCCATCGCGGCGAAACGCTGGACGCCATGCAGTATCTCACCTCGCTCGCCATAAATAAAAACAGGCGCGAGGAGGGCTATACACGCGTTACTATAGACACCGAGGGCTATCGCGATAAACGCGAGGAAACCTTAATGCGGCTTGCCCGCAAGGTGGCATCTCAGGTTAAGGCGACCGGCCGCTCGCGCGCGCTTGAGCCTATGAATCCTTATGAGCGCAGGATACTGCATTCTACGCTTCAAAATCACCCGTTCGTTACCACCCATTCAGAGGGTGAAGAGCCTAACCGCCGCGTTGTTGTAACGCCAAAGCGGCGCGGCTATTAAATAGCAAGGCGGCGTGCTTCATACAGCACGCCGTTTTTATTCGTCAATGCCTCGTACATCAGATTTTCTCATTGAAGCCCGCCGATTCTCAAGCAATACGGTCTGTGGAAAACGTCACTGGTTATGTTAATTTATTATGACAGACAAACTCTTTGTTTGCCACGCGTCCGTATATATGCTATCATGTTTTCGGATGAGCTTGCTCGTCCCTTTTAGAATGTTATTTGGAGGAAATTAAATGAAAAAAATATTTGCACTGGCATTAGTGCTTATAATGGCGGCAGCGGTTATCGCATGTACGCCTCAGCAGGATCCCGGAGGCGTTGTGGTCGATATAATTGATCAGTCTCCCGCTCCCACGGATAATTCAGGCAGCGGAGCGGTAGCGCTTGAGCTTGCCTATCCCGACGGGTTGGGCATGGTGGTTGCGGGCGCACTTCATACGGTGGCGCTTCGCACGGACGGCACTGTGTTTGCAACAGGCCATTCGCTAAACGGTCAGTGCGCCGTTTCCACCTGGACGAATATCACCTATATAGCCGCAAGCGACACGCTCACTGTGGGCGTTACCGCGCAGGGCGGCATACTCATGGCGGGGCTTATAAACGAGCAGATGCAGGCCGCCGCAAGCTGGACGGATATAGTGCGCGTGGCGGTAGGCGCTGAGCACATAGTCGGCCTCAAGAGTGACGGCACGGCTGTTGCCGCGGGCGCGACCGCGATAGGCCAGTGCGATGTTTCCTCGTGGAACGGCCTTACGGATATAGCTGCGTCGGGCAACCATACAGTAGGCCTTAAAAAGGACGGCAGCGTGGTGGCTGTTGGCGATAACGGCAAGGGTCAGAGCGATGTTTCATCTTGGGGCGGAGTTGTGGCAATAGCGGCAGGCCCAAATCACACCGTTGGCCTCAAGAGCGACGGCTCGGTGATTTCCACCAAGAACGATACGGCAACCCTTAGCGGCGTTAAAAAGCTTTTCGCGGGCGCTGATATAACAATAGGCATAACCGAAGCGGGCGCTGTTGTCTCCGCTCCCGCAAACGCGGAGCTTGACGCGGTTACGGACGCTGCGTGGGCGGCTTACGGCACGGTGCATGGCGTTATTATGAAGAATGACGGCACGCTCGTGGGCGTGGGCAATGGCGACGATTTGCAGCTTGCTTTTAGCAATGTCCACGTTAGACCTTATATAGAAGATGGCTATGTGCTCGGCGTAAATGAGAATTTCAGCGCAAGCAACGCCATAAGTCTGCTTGGCGGCGTGTTCGGAGGCACTATTACTTTTGCGGACGCGAGCGGCGCGGCTGTTGAGGGCATGGCTCCCGTGGGCACAGGCCTCACCGTCAATAAAGACGGCGCGGCTATAGGCACGCTGGTCATACTTGGCGATGTTGACGGAGACGGCGGAGTAAGCGAGCTCGACGCTGCGACCGTCGCTTCCAAGACCGACCTTGAGGGTGCGGCGCTTCGCGCTTCGCAGATACTCAAGAGTGCCGACAGCAAGCTTTTCGCGGCCAACGCTCAGCGCATGCAGGACGCGGTGGCGGGCGTGCGCCCAATATCGCAGTTTGGCGCGAACGTCACGCCTTTTGATGTCAAAATCGCGGCAATGGCGGAAACTAACAATGATGTGGTCGGCTGGATAGCCATAGAGGGTACGAATATTGATTATCCCATCTTCTATGACGCGTCGGGCAAGTGGTTCTATAACGATCACGATTATAAAAAGGATAAATCGGAGTCAGCGTCGTTCTACGCGTATTTCTCCAAATATTTGCAGAATAACGCTTTTACAGCGCACAACTCGCGTAAATCAGGCACTATGTTCCATCAGCTTCACCACATTCAGGAGTATAACCTCGGCAAGACCAACTGCGAAGCCAAGGACTGCGGCGCGGCGCTCGGCGCGGGTCTTCCCGATTTTAAGACATACGCGGGTCGGGTATTCACAATAAACTTCTATGGCGTTGAGTCCAAGTGGGAGATATTCTCCATGTATGAGACCAAGGCTGGCGAAAGTGCGGATACGCTGCTCAATAACACATGGTATAACTGGTATCTCAACGATAAGACCATCTCTGAGGAGGATATTGCGAAGTGGATAAACAAGCAGGTGGAACGCTCGGAATACAAGTTCGACACCACCGTTACGCCTAAGGATACCTTTATCACCACGTTTACCTGCGGCAAGGAGCATGTTGACGCTAATGAGAACGCAAGGCTTTATTACTTCCTCAAAAAGGTTGATTGAGCTTAGCTGAAACGAGATTTGATATTAGAACGCCCGCGCGAAAATACGGGCGTTCTTTGTTTCTTTATTATATATCACCAATATAGATTGTATATAACCGGTGTGGCACACGCAGTATGTAGAAATATAGCGAAATAGCGAAATATAGTAAGCATAATTGACTATTTAAAAAATATGTAGAAATTCGCCCGAATTAAGACGAATTTGTGCGAAAATAAAGCTTGTAATATGCGCGGGGATTTGGTATTATATTCGAGCCGCACAAAACACGGCAAACAAAGCACCTTGAAAACCTAATAGTGCAAACGAAATAGCACAAGAGATTGTAGAAAT
>CAZUUR010000080.1:0-8119 GCA_964622815.1 uncultured Oscillospiraceae bacterium
GACGGCGACGATAAGCAGGGAGAAGAATAAATGCGCAATCTAACAATGATGACGGATCTATATCAGCTCACGATGATGTATGGCTATTATAGATACGGCATGGCGAAGAACGAGGGCGTTTTCGACCTTTTCTTCAGGCAGACAAGCGCCAACAGCGCGTATGCCATTATGGCGGGCACGGAAGCGGTTATCAACTATATAAATAACCTGCATTTCGCCCCGGAGGATATTGACTATTTAAGATCGCTCAATCTCTTTAACGAAGAATTTTTGAGCTATTTGTCAAAGCTCCATTTCACAGGCGAAATATACGCCATGCCCGAAGGCACGGTGGTATTCCCTTATGAGCCGCTGCTTCGCGTAAAAGCGCCCATAATGGAGGCGCAGCTCGTTGAGACGGCAATACTCAACCTTATCAATCATCAAACCCTTATCGCCACAAAGGCGAGCCGAGTTGTATATGCCGCGCAGGGCGACGGCGTTTTGGAATTTGGCCTTCGCCGTGCGCAGGGTCCGGACGCCGGCATATACGGTGCGCGTGCCGCTATGATAGGCGGCTGCGTCGCTACGAGCAATGTGCTCACGGGTCAGATGTATAATGTGGACGTTAAGGGTACGCATGCGCATAGCTGGGTGATGAGCTTCCCCGATGAAATAAGCGCTTTCCGCGCCTATGCGGATATTTTCCCCACCTCTTGCATGCTGCTTGTTGATACCTACGATACCTTACGCAGCGGCGTTCCCAACGCCATAAAGGTGTTTGACGAGCTAACCGCCAAGGGCTATAAGCCCGTTGGCATACGTCTTGATTCGGGCGACCTGGCGTATTTATCAAAGCGCGCGAGAAAGATGCTCGATGACGCAGGTTATAAAGACGCTAAGATATTTGCCTCAAGCGACCTCGACGAAACCGTCATTCGCGACCTAAAGTCTCAAGGCGCTTGCATAGACGTTTGGGGAGTTGGCACAAAGCTTATAACTTCAAATAATAATCCTGCGCTCGGCGGCGTTTATAAGCTTGCAGCCGAGGTGGTTGACGGCAAGGTTATCCCCAAGATAAAAATAAGCGAAAATAACGCAAAAATAACAAATCCCGGCTATAAGCGAGTTTTGAGGGTATACGACCGCAACGGAATGGCGGCTGCCGATCTTATTGCGCTCGTTGGTGAGGAATTTGACACCTCAAAGCCGTTGAGGCTTTATCACCCTGAGCAGAGCTATAAATCCATAGTGATAAGAAATTACACCATGAAGGAATTGCTTGTGCCCATATTTAAAGATGGCAAGCAGGTATACACCTCGCCAAGCGTCATGGAGATACAGGAATATTCAAAGAAAGATCTCGCCACCTTCTGGGAGGAGAGCAAGCGCTTGCTCAACCCGCATGTATATAAGGTGGATATGTCGGACAAGTTATATGATCTAAAGCAGCGGCTTTTGCGCGAGAACAGGGGAGAAGTGAGTGAATAAACGGATAGTGAATATCATGTTGGCGGCGCTTATAGCGTTGCTTATGACGGGCTGTATCAAAACACAGCCCGTCATATTGCCTGATACCACTTTGCCGCCCAAGCCCACCTCAACGCCCGCGCCAACGCCCACTCCAACGCCCGCGCCTACTCCCGTGCCAACCCTTGCCCCCACGCCTGAGCCGCGTTATGATGCCATGGGTGATTTTATTGAAGGCGCGGAGCATTTTGTTAAATATATTGAATTTAAAAGCATAGTCGTATATGAGCAGTGCGGCGATACTTTTATGGACGCTATCGCAGTGAATAATTATCCAGAGCCTATTGTTTGCGCAGCCGACATAGTTTTTCGAGATGATATAGGCGAGGTTGCTTCAGCCAAGCTTCAAACGCGTGACGGACAATACGTTCTCACACTAAATCCTGGTCAAACAACGGTTCTTGCACAAATAAACACAGATATAAGGCTTACAAGCCTGCCGTTTGACATCAATTTTGATATGGAATTTGGCGTTGCGCCGGAAATGTGATTGTTTTGCGCAGACATAAAGCAGTGTCCATTGCGTAGGGTTGAGTCTTGACTCGACCGCCACAAAAGCAAGCCTATTTTTTGCTCCGTATATAATCCCACAGCGATTGGACTGTTTTCTCAGTCACGCTTACAAAATTATCCCTTTCAAATATGTCCTCAAGCCGGTGCGCGTCGGAGGAATAGAGCACATGATAGGCCGATGTATCAATATACTCCGGCATGGATAGGCTTCTGTAAATTTCCACGGTTCTAAAATCTATTTCACCTGGTATGAATCCCAAATTGTTTATAAGCGAATTGGACGTGCGGTTTATGTGTGCGGGCACAGGCTCGCCGCCGTGTGCGCGGCAGAGCGTGGCAAGCTCATCTATCGTTAAATCGAGCGATTGAATGAGCAGGCGCGGCTCTGTGCCTATTGGCTCGTCGTCCTCGTCCATTATCACCTGCTCGCCAAAAAATTGCGGATTGTTTGGCATGTCGGGCAGATGCTCGTATATAGCCTTTGAAAATTCCACAGCCGCGTCCACTTCATTAAAATAGCATAGCACATGCACTTCCTCGCGGCTTTCCGCCTCTATTGCGGGCAAAAGAAGCACGCCCCGCTCGTCGGCCACGCGTTTTATCGCAGGCAGGTTGTTTGCGGTGTTATGATCGGATACGGCTATAACGTCCAAGCCCTTTAGATATGCCATGCCCACAATATTGTTGGGCGTCATGAGCATATCGCCGCATGGGGAAAGGCAGGAGTGTATATGCAAATCCGCCGCGAGCTTCATTCTTCAGCGTCGGCTATTTTATTGTCGTGCAGCACGCCGCATATAGAGTAGGCCGAAAGTGGCGATACGATAACGGCTATGCCCTCCTCGTCGGCCTTGTCGAGCACGGCCTTGTCCATTTGAATGTTCTCCGGCAGCACCACGCACGCCATATCGTGCAGCGACGCTACGGCTATAACGTTAAGATGCGTTTGCACAGTCACCCACGCGCAGCCTTCGCGTCCCTTTGCCATTACCCAGCTCAATAGGTCGCAGGTGTGCGCACAGGTTATTTCATTGTCGCCGCCGAGTGATGTGAGCAGTTTGCCGTTTATAAGCCCCAAAAATTCATTAACTTTCATTTTAAACTCCTTCTTTATCCGCGCTTCTGCGCGCTTGCAAGATCAACCATCTCCTGCGCCATTTGCCGCACCTTGTCACGCAGCTTGAATATGCAGTCCATCTCAATGGCCGAGCCCTTAACTATGTCCTCCGCGAGCGTGCGGCAGGTGGGCGAGCCGCATGAGCCGCAGTCAAGCCCCGGCAGGGTTTTATTTATTGCCTCAAGCTTATCCATCATGCGCATAGCCTCAACCACATCGTCGCTCAATTTCATTATGTCGCGCGGCTCAAATGGGCTGTCATAGCGAATGAGCGGAGAGTTAACGTATTTTAGCACATGCTCGTCCCTTGCAAGGTCGAGGCGCGGCTGAGAGTTGGTTATGCGCCTGTGGCGGTTTTTGGCCACGAATTGATTTTCAAAATTGAGCGGTCCGCCTATGCAGCCGCCGTTGCACGAGAGCACCTCCAGCAGATATAAATTCTTTATGCGCTCGTTTTCAAGCTCGTCAAGACACTGCGTAACGGCGTGTATGCCGTCAACCGCGAGATAATGCTCCGTGCCGACGGCAGAGCAAAGCCCGCCTATAGCCGCTGTGCCGAGGCCGAACGCGCCCGCAGGGTGCGCTATTGAGTGAAGCTGCCCCTCGTCGAACTTGCCCATGCGCCCAACAAGCTGTGCATATACGTCGCGCACCGAAAGCACGCCGTTTATTGCGCTTTTTTCTATGCCGAAGGGATTTTTTATGTTCGTCATTTCCGCCGCACAGGGGGATACATAATATATGCCAACCTCCTCCATAGGCACGCCAACTTTTTCGCAAAACTCCTCGCGCGCAATTCGCGCGGCTATCTCGCTCGCCGGCAGGAATGGGGAAAGATTGTCTATTAAATCAGGATATAGCGTAGTCACAAGGCGGGGAATAACCGGGCAGTTCGTTGATATAACGGGGAATACAGTGTCCGCCTGCCTAAGATGACGGCGCAGCGCCTCCGCGAGTATCTCAGAGCCCTTCGCTTCTTCATATATGGCGTCAAAGCCCATTGAGTACAGCCCTGCATATACCTCCTCCGGCGAGGCGATATTTAGAAATTGCGAATAAAGCGAGCCGGAGGGGATAACGATATTATATTTAAATTCGTTTATCGCGGTGATGGGGGTGGTAAGCGCCACCATAGCGCCGTGATGGCAGTATACAAGGCAGCGCCCGCAGTCTATGCAGCGCTCGTTAATTATGCGCGCTTTGCCTTCCTGCACGCGAATGGCTTCCGTGGGGCAGGTTTTTATGCAGCTCGTGCAGCCGACGCATCTGCGCCTGTCAACTCGTACCGAATGATTATACAAGGCTCTCCTCCGATCTAATAGATGCTTTAATGAAGGTTGTATTCCACTTTAATGAGCGTGCCGTCGGGCACCTTTGATTCTATATAGAAGTCGTGACTGTGCGTTTTAACGTTTGGCAGCCCCATGCCCGCGCCGAAACCAAGGTTTCGCACGTCATCGCTGGCGGTGGAGTAGCCCTCCTGCATCGCAAGCGATATTTCGGGTATGCCAGGGCCGTGGTCGCGTGAAATAAGTCTTAGTATGTCCTTTTCAAATTCTAGAATAAGCTCGCCGCCAAGCGAGTGGATAACAAGGTTCAGCTCAAGCTCATACGAGGCTATGCTCACCTCGCGCACTATCGAGGGGTTGACGCCCATCTTTTTGAGCGTCCGCTTCATGCTTCGTGAAGCCTCTCCCGCGTGCGCAAAATCGCCCCGCGCAACGGCAAATTCCTCTCGATAGATAATATCAGCCATCTTGCGTGCCTCTTTCGCAGCCGCGAAGCCCCGCTTCGTATAAAAGCCCGCATGAGGTGAACATGGTCTTGCTTGTCCGCAATATAACCATATCAAGCTCCTTGGCCATATCTATTATTTCGTCAGTCGGGTGTTTGCCGCGCACAAATACCACCACCCTTAGATCTATCATTTCGGCGGTGCGTATAACATGGGCGTTCAAAAGCCCGGTGAGGAAAAGTGTCCTGTCTCTAACGAATGCGAGTACATCGCTCATCATGTCCGCGCCGAAGGCGGAATCTATTTCGAGCTGGTCAAGATATTCCTCGCCGCAAATTACCTCCGCGTCCAGTATTTTTTTAACCTTTGATGCTTTCATGCTCATCTTTAACTCCTAACCCGGCTTAAAATATGCCGTTGGTTTTGGGAATGAAATGCTAGCCTAGTGAATTAAGCAGCTTCGCATACTCATGTGAAGTATATATTTGAGTATACTTCATTTGTGCAGAAAAATCTACTATGCTTTGCGCAGAACTTGAGCAAAGCTCGCTGAGCCTTGCGTCCACAGCCTCATAACAGGCGATTATATCTCCTAAAACAGGCTCGTTTCGTCCGAGCGTGCTTAAATTCACCATATCGCTTTGAAGCGTCTGTCTTATCACAAGCGCCGCCTCAACGCCTTCCTTGGCCGATTTTGCGTTGCGGTCAAAATCCAAAACGGCCTGACTTAGGCTTTCGTAAGCTTGAGATATGGCGCAAAAGCCCAGTGATATGGCGCTTAGCTTGTCTTGAGGCGCTGTGACGCGGAATTTTTGCGTTGGGTAGCACATTGCGTAAACCGTGCAGTCAACCCCCTCGCTCGTGAGCCGCTCCTTAACCTCCTTTGCGCTTGCCTCGTCCAAATAAGCGGACGCGAAAACGCGATAGCGTTCGCCATCGTGCATTATATAGCCGCCCGCGCCTTTTAGCTTGAGCGCTGCCGCTTCGCTCTGAGCGTTGGCTATTTCGCTAAAAGCGCCCATTTGTAAGGCATAGCAGCTTAAAGCGGGCAGCGAAAGCTCCTCGCTCGCCGCTGAAACCGGCTCAGAGGCCTCCTCACCAGAGAGCACTATCACCTCGCCGTCGCCGGAGGTGGAAGCATCGGCGTTCAAAGCGTCAGTAGGGGTGGAACTGCTTATTGAAAGCATATCAAATACCGGCGCGATTATATTCTTTGCTATCCATGTCCCCGCCGCGGAGGCTGATACTATATACACTATCGCGCCTATTATTAAAAGCGCCGTTATAACGCGCCCCGCGCCGGACGGCACAGGCTGCGCACTGCTGCGCCTCCGTATACGGCTGCGGCTGCGCTTGCGGTATTCCATAGCTGATACCTCCTTGAAGTCCTAATGGTATATACTTATGAACATAGATTATGAAAAATTATAAATAAAACTCGCGTTACGGTTTACTTATTGGCATATTCAAAGTAAAATATAAACCAATAAAGCAATGTGGAGGATATTATGGCGGATCTAAAAGATATGTCAAGGGAGCAGCTTGAGAAATTCTATGAAATGGCCAAGGCCGAATACGATGCGTGTAAGGCCAAGGGTCTAAAGCTAGATATGTCCCGCGGCAAGCCGGGCAAAGCGCAGCTTGATATTTCCGATGAAATGCTTAACTGCGTTTCTCCCGATGATTTTGTTATTGACGGCGTGGACGCACGCAACTACGGTATGCTCGACGGGCTTCCGTCCTGCCGCGCGCTTTTCGCCGAAATATTAGGCACTAAGCCCAGCGAGGTGTTTGCGGCGGGCAGCTCCAGCCTTTCGCTAATGTATGATGTTATAGCAAAGGCGTTCACCCATGGTCATCTGCGTTCAAAATGCCCGTGGAGCAAGCTTGAGGGGCTTAAATTCCTCTGCCCTGCGCCGGGCTATGACAGGCATTTTGCCATAACAAATTCCTTTGGCATGGAAAACATTCCAGTTAGAATGACTCAGACTGGCCCTGATATGGACGAGGTGGAGCGCCTTGTTAAGGATCCTGCCGTAAAGGGTATATGGTGCGTTCCCAAATATTCAAATCCCGAGGGTATAATTTATAGCGATGATACTATTATGCGCATGGCCGCTTTAAAGCCCGCAGCCGAGGATTTTGTTATCATGTGGGATAACGCCTATTGCGTCCACGAGTTTGACGGCGATTTCGTGCCTTTCAAGGATATACTTACCGTTTGCCGCGAGGCGGGCAATCCCGATATGGTGTTTGAGTTTGCTTCAACCTCAAAGATCACGTATCCCGGCGCGGGCGTGGCGTGCTTTGCCACGAGCGAGGCCAATATGGCTTTCTTCAAAAAGCTTATGGGCGTGCAGATGATAAGCTTCGACAAAATGAATCAGCTTCGCCATATCAAATTCCTCAAGAATAAAGCGGGTGTTATAGAGCACATGAAAAAGCATGCCGCCATTATGAAACCCAAGTTCGAGCTTGTTTTGGGCTATTTAGATAAGGAGATAGCGCCTCTTGGCTTTGCAAACTATCACCGTCCAAAGGGCGGCTATTTCATCAGCCTGGACACTATGCCCGGCACGGCCAAGCGCACGCATGCGCTGTGCAAGGAAGCGGGCGTTGTGCTCACCGGCGCCGGCGCGACATATCCCGGAGGCAACGACCCGCTCGATTCCAATCTTCGCATAGCTCCAAGCCTTCCTCCGCTAGAGGAGCTTGAAAAGGCTACCGAGGTGCTTTGCGCCTGCCTTAGACTCTCTGCGGCCGAAAAGCTGCTTGGCAAAATATAATTAAAAATATTATTAAAAGAAGGAAAACCAATGGCAAAACAATCGTTTAGTATGGATAAAATAGTGGCGCTGTGCAAAAATCGCGGCTTCATATTCCCCGGCTCGGAGATATACGGCGGGCTCGCCAACGCTTGGGACTATGGCCCATTGGGCGTTGAGTTCAAAAACAACATCAAAAAGGCGTGGTGGCGCAAATTCGTGCAGGAAAGCCCATACAATGTGGGCATGGATTCCGCTATTCTCATGAACCCCGAGGTTTGGGTCGCGTCCGGCCACGTCGTTAATTTTAACGATCCGCTTATGGACTGCAAGGCCTGTAAGGCTCGTTTCCGCGCGGATAAGCTAATTGAGGACTACGGCGCGAAGAATAATATCGAGGTTCACCCCGATGGCATGAGCTATGAGCAAATGCAGCAGTTTATAGCCGATAAGGGCATAGTCTGCCCAGAGTGCGGCAAG
>CAZUUR010000081.1:0-8070 GCA_964622815.1 uncultured Oscillospiraceae bacterium
CCCTACTATTTCAAAGGTGGCTTTGCCATCACGGTTTGGCTGTAATGCCGGACAAGAAAAAAGCGGCTCTCCGACGTGGAAAGCCGCCCTTATTTTGTTGGTTATAGTATGGAGATTTCGCCGCCATTTTGTGCCAATGCTTTCACGGTTTGGAGAAAAATATATCGCCGAGGCGATGAGACAATCATTCTTTACCTATGCTCAAAAGCTATATCCTGATGCACAAATATTGACCCTTTCCACCTGCTCCCATGAACATGAGAACAGCGACCCCAAGCTGCTTCTGCACGGGTGGATAATACCCTGCGAATAGTAAAATGTAAATGAACAGACACATCGGCAAGCTGACTGATGATCTGGCGTATGGCTATGTCAAATCCGATGTTTAACAAATATTTAGCCTATTGCAAAACGTTTGCAATAGTGCTATATTAAATCGTATGCGATGTATCGCATACGATTTAATATAGCGAGGTGTAATCATGATTCACGCCAATCAATTTATAACGGCGTCACTAATTGTTAAACTTGGGAATGCAGTGACCTATTACAGAAACATGAAAATGGAAAGCCTAGAGCTTACCTCTGTGCAGAGCGATGCCTTTATTGCAACTTTACGAAATCCAGGCATCACTGCAAGCGAATTAAAGGAGTGCATGAAGCTGTCACAATCCACAGTAGCGGGAATTATTTCGAGGCTTGAAACCAAAGGGCTGATTGAAAAAACGGTTGATGAAGCCGATGCAAGAAAAGCTATTTTGATGCCAACGGAGCAGGGCAAGCTTTTGGAAGAACCCCTCAAAGAAATTGCTATCAATACACAGGAATTTCTGGTGGACGGTATGACAAATGAAGAACAAACTGAGTTTTCGCGGCTTTTGCAAATTGCATTAAACAATATGAGCCGTGTGCGCACTCCCGTAGAAAGCAGAGGAATTTAACGAATGACAAAGAACAATGAGCTGTTTACAACTATGCCGGTGGGAAAGGCCGTGGCAAAACTTGCCGTACCTACGGTAATCAGCCAAATTATAGTAATCCTTTACAGCATGGCCGACACCTTTTTTATTGGAAAGACCGGAGATCCTAATCAGCTTGCCGCACTTTCCATCGCATTTCCCATCTTCACGCTTTTAACTGCCGTTGCCAATCTTTTCGGCATAGGTGCAAACAGCCTGATTGCAAGAAGCATGGGAAAAGGCGATGATGAAACGGCAAAAAAAGCAGCGTCATTTAGCTTTTGGGGCAGTATCGCCGTAACGGCCGTACTCGCTGCTATCCTTGCAATTTTCATGAAACCAATTCTCACTTTTGCCGGCGCTGATGAGCTAACCTTTGAATCAACGAAGGATTATTTGCTCTATGTTTTTGTTTTGGGCGGCATTCCAACCGTTGCAGGGCTTACGCTCGGGCATTTGGTTCGTTCGGTGGGCAAAACAAAGCAAGCCAGCATTGGCCTTGCTATCGGCGGTATTCTAAATATTATTTTAGACCCTATCTTTGTTTTGAATTTCGGCATGGGTGTAGCGGGTGCTGCCATTGCAACGGCAATTTCCAACGCGGTATCGCTGATCTTCTTCCTGCTTGTTCTGCTAAAAATGAAAAACGCGACCTGCGTTACCATCGCACCCAAACATTTTTCGCTGGAGAAAAAGGTATCGCTCGGAACGCTGTCTGTTGGTTTTCCGGCTGCCGCCTCGGTGATGCTGGTTTGTTTCTCTATCTCACTGCTAACAGGGCTTCTGCTTAGGCATGAGGGAGGCAATATTCTTGCGGCCGCCTATGGTGTAACAGCAAAATGCGGCACGATTGCATTGCATGTGAGCATTGGTATTGCCCAAGGCGTTATGCCGCTAATTGGCTACAGCTATGGCGCAAAAGACCACAAGCGTGTTCGTGATGTGACCAAACTTGCCTTTGCCGTTTTGTGGATTTTCTCCATTCTATTTCTCGTACTTGTTCAGTTGATTCCGGACATATTTGTCAAAATGTTTATTGATGAAGCAGAGACAGTCGCTGTGGGCGGAGTATTCATACGCCGCTGGTCATGGTGTGCAGTGGGTATGTGCCTGGTGGCAATGTATGACGCTATTTTTCAGGCTGTGGGAAAGTGGAAAACATCTCTTATGGTGGCAGTTCTGCGATTTTGTGCGGTATTCCCACTGCTTTGTTTTGGGCTAGATGCGTTGTTCGGTTCAGATGGACTAATGTGGGTGCAGCCGGTTACAGATACTCTTGCACTTTTGTTTGCGGCATTTTTGTTTGCGCGATTTAGAAAATCGCTCTCAGTAAGACAGGAAGCCTAGCGCTGCGCCTTCAACCTCATTATCGCTATCAGCAAAGCGCTTGACAGCGGCGGTAACCCAGCGGGCGCAACACAGCGGCGGTAGCCCCGTTGGTCGAAGCGCTTTACTCTTATATGTATTACAGTGAGCTTGATGCCATAATGGCGATATTTTCTTTAACGCGGTCAGACGTGGCGGTTGTGACGCTGCTTTCGATATGCTCCGGCGCACTGGGCGTTGTGGTGGCGCTGATGCTTCCATCGCTTGCAAAAAATCGTGTGGAGGGCATGGCTGTGTTAAAAATGTCGGGGCTTGTGATGCTTGGACTGCCGGTCGCGCTGCTGCTACCATCACCGTTTAAATACCTTGCGGGCGTGCTGCCCAGCTTTTGGATCACTCAGCTTATTATGGGCGAGGGTCTGTGGAATGCGCTGCCTGCGCTTTTTACCGCCGCACTGCTGGCGTTGGGCTTTATCCGCCGGTTCGCAAAACGAGTGCTGTAAGCGTTGACCTAAACGGTTGTGTGGCTTTATTTGTGCCGCCTCAATATTTGTTTATTGCGGACAGCGCTGCTTTTAGAGCTTTGCAGCCGCTAGCCCTATTCGCTTTTTCGCCCTTCGATTAAAATGCTCAGCGCAAAGCCCTTGTTATTTAAATACTCAAATCCGTCCGATATATCGTATTGAAATTCCTGCATATCCGTTATAACCATACCATTTGCGCACATTGCTCCCACAATGTCCGAAAGTGAGTGTATGTAGTCCGTAAAGGATTTGGATTTGTATTCTTTTCCGGTCATATAGCCCATTGCGCTGTTGCCTATCCAAGTATATCATAAAGTATAGCCGCCGCAAACAGCACCGTTCTGTATTGCACATAAATGCAGTGAAATGCTATAATAAAAAAATAGGAGAATAATTCATGAGCAAGTTTGAAGACGGTCTAAAGCTTTTTGATGAGTGCTGCGGCAACAAAGATAACGTTATTTCTCTTTCCACCATAGAGCTTGATTTAAGCGCTAAAGGCAACCCGCGCCCAGCCGTGCGCGATGTGGGCGCATTTTATGAGGACGGCGTATTTTATGTTTCCACCAATGCAAAATCAAATAAAATACGGCAGATAGAAAAACAGCGAAGTCGCCTTTGCAGTTCATTTTGCCGGCATATCTGGCAGCGCCACAGGCGAGAATTTAGGCTGGGTGATGAAGGCCGAAAATGCTCAGCTTCGTGAAAAGCTGCACAGGGTCTTTGCCGAATGGTATGATATGGCCAATGACGACACTAATGAGGACGTCGTAATTCTTGCGATACGCATAAATACCGCCACAGTGTTCAAGGATCACGGCGCGGTGCATTATCAAATGGATTTTGTGAATAAAACGGTGCTCGACTAAGTCGCCAAAACTCTTATATAGCCGGACAGATGATGGCACAATAAATCGGGAATGTAAGATTTAAGCGTGGTAACATATCCGTGAGCGAAGGGAAAAGATACCGTATGGAGTGGGTGGAAAGCATAGGTCTAGCTATAAGCTATATTGAGGAGAATATTCTGGAGGAGCTTACGATAGGCTCTATAGCAAAAAAGGCAATGATGTCGCCGTTTTACTTTCAAAAGGGATTTTCAATGCTTTGCGGTTTTACTGTGGGCGATTATATCAGGCAGCGCAGGCTGTCGCTCGCAGGCGGCGAGCTTGTATCAACCGATGCAAAGATAATAGATGTTGCCGTTAAATATCGCTATGATTCTCCTGATAGCTTCACAAAAGCTTTCACACGTTTCCATGGCGCAACTCCAACGGCCGTGCGCAGAGATGGCGCTACGGTGAAATCATTCGCTTCGCTCAAAATATTTTTTTCATTGGAAGGCGGTTACAGTATGGATTACAAAATTGTTGAGAAACCTTCGTTCACAGTGCTCGGAGTTGAAAAAACATTCAAGTATGAAAGCGCGAGAACGCTTATACCAGAGTTTTGGGCGGAGCATTATCAATCGGGCAAGGGCAACGTTGTGTGCGGAACGTATGGCATAAGCATAGATGAACGCATGCAGGGCGATGAATTTGAGTATCTCATTGCCGATGATTATAAGCCGGAGGCTCAGATACCCCAAGGCTTTGTTACCAAGCTTATCCCTGAGCACACATGGGCTGTTTTTTCCTGCAAGGGCGCTATGCCGGAGGCTATGCACGATGTTCAAAGCAAGATTTTTTCTCAGTGGTTACCCGGCTGCAAGGAGTATGAGATAGCTCAGGGTTATAACATCGAAATGTATGATGATCCCACCAAGTATAAAAACGGCACAAAGGACGAAGAGTATTATTCCGAGGTTTGGATACCGGTAAAAAAGAAATAGTTTTAGCGACTCACGCATGACCGTATACGGCTGTGCGTGGGTCTTTTTTGCTATAATTGCTCAAATAATTGGGGGAAAATGGATATGAATATTCAAAACGGCTTGTCATTTGCGAACAATTATTCTCGCGCGGCGGCGTATCTTCTAGGCACTTGTGCACCCGCGCCCGCGAATAAGGCCGATGCAGCGGCTTATGAATTTATTACGGCAATATATAAAGCTATTATCAAAGACCCCGTTGCCCTTGGCTTTAAGCCTTCTCAAAACGATATAACGTTTATTCCGTGGGAGACGCAAAAGGGTCGAGAAAAAGACGTTAAGCTTATCCGCGACCCGATAGCAAAGCTTGAGACGCTTGTAAAGGAGCTTTTTGAGCTTGTGGACGCTGGCGAGCTGTGCGAGGAGGGTATATTACTTGCTAAGAGCAAACCGAAAAAGCAGATTATGGGCCTAATTAGCGTCGCCAACGGTGCATTTGAGCCGGGCGAACACGCCAAGCTCAAGCTGCCAAAGGGCTGCGGCGAAGGCTTGAAAAAGCTTTGCGAAATATCTAAGGAAAATATTATTCACATAACCGACGGGGCAAAGGAGGATAAGGCATATCTTTATTTCAGCCGTCTTGTTTTCGATCCGTCTAGTGACTGGACTGCGCGGGTGTTTGATAAATATCTCAAGGCCGACGGCCGCATTTTATGGCTTGCGCATGAGCTTGAGTCGCGCGGCTATACGCGCATTGATTGCCGCGACGGCAAAAAGGAGAGCCTTGATTATGTAAAGCAGCATGGTAAAAAGCAAGAGCCGGTCAAGTGTGCGTGGGGTGAAAGAGTGCATTCTGGCATAGAGCTAACTTATGAAGAATTGCAGCTTACACCAGGTTACCTGTGGCTTCGCATGCCCATGTTCAAGACTGTGCTTGAGCATATAGACGAGCTGCCGGAAAACGTGGCGCAATTCATTACTAGCTGGACGAAAACCTGCAATGGCTGCCGTTACTGTGTGCAGACGGATAAAACTGGCAAGCGCCCGCTCGCTGCTATGAAAATAAACGAAAAAATGAAATGTCCGCTGTATCCGGGCTTCACTATGAATTGGCGCGAGCTTGAAGCGGGGCTTGAAAAGGATATTGTTTGCGTTCTTAACGCCATAGACGCACTGCTTAAATAGGAGATATTATGGGCATAACGCTTGAAACCGAGCGCCTCATACTGCGAGATTATGTTGAAGCGGATATTGAGGACTATTATAAATTAAAAACCGACCCTGATACTATGTATTTCGTGCAGGATATTTCAGTTAGCAGCCGGCAAGAGGCCAAGGCTGATCTTGACGCTGTGCTTGCGGACGCAAAAAGTGCGCATAGAAGGCTATATTTCTTCCGCGCTGAGCTAAAATCCACACGCGAGCTTATTGGCAGCATAGGCTACGATGTTGCAAGCGTCACGCCGGTGGGCAAGCGCGTCAACTTGGGGTATTTCACATACCCGAAATTCTGGAATAAAGGCTATGTTACCGAGGCTGTGAAAAGCTTGTTGGAGTTTGCATTCCTTCAAAATGACGTTTACCGCGTGAGTACAGGCTGCTTAGCCGAGAATAAAGGTTCGGAGCGCGTCATGCAAAAATGCGGCATGATAAAGGAGGGTGAGCTGTTGGCTTGGGAGTGGCATGACGGCAGGCTCAAGACAAGGCTTGAATATCGCCTGCTTAAAAACGAGTGGCTAGATAGGCGATATGCGTCCGTAAAGATGGACGTTGAAGCCGTTGCGGACGATGAATTGAAGTTTGCCGTTATTGCGGCGAGCTATCGCGGGCAGTGGATATTTTGCCGCCACAACAAGCGCTCCACATGGGAAATACCGGGTGGGCATCGTGAGGCGGGGGAGAGCATAGAGCAAACCGCAAGGCGCGAGCTTTATGAGGAGACTGGCGCGACGGAGTTTGAGCTTTCGCCGGTGTGCGTCTATGGAGTGCAAAGAGATGACGGCGTATCATGCGGAAAGCTGTTTTTTGCCAAGGTCACGGCGCTTGCCGCGCTGCCCCAAGAGTATGAAATTGCTCAGACCGCTTTTTTTGACGATCTTCCCCAAAATCTTACCTATCCCGCCATACAACTGTGGTTGTATGAACGGGTAAAAGATATGAAGGGCGAGGCGTATGGGGTCGACTCTCCTATGCTATAACGCATAAAAAGCGGGGAACATATTTAAGTGAGTGATTTTCTGGCTTGCACACATGCCTTGAAGCGTTGCGGCCGGGTGTAAAAAATTAAAATATGGTTTACAAAGGCGTAAACTTACGCGCTCCAAAATTTGTTATTATAGAAAAAAGGGGGAATGCGTATGTTTATAAGCTTTTTGTTATGGATATTTCCAATTATAGCGGTCATATCCGCCGCGATATGCGTGGCGGTGCTGTTGATATTTCGCGCACGCGGAGAGAAAAGGCCATTTATCCGTTATGCTGCACTATGGGGCTTTATGTGCTATTGCCTTGCGCTTGTGTATTTCACGCTGCTTTGGTATTGGCCGGATATTACGTTTACGCCGGAATGGCACATGCTAAATTTGAAGCCGTTCATTTGGACTAAGGAGACATATTTTATGGGTGCGGACAAAATGCTTCGTCAGCTTGCGCTGAATATAGGCATGTTTGTGCCAATGGGCGCACTTTTACCAGTTATATTCAAGCGTCTGCGCCGTTTTTACGCCACTGCGCTCGTTTCGCTGGGCGTTACAGTGGCGATAGAAACTCTACAGTATTTTATGGGTCGCAGCGCCGATATAGATGATGTAATAATGAATTTCGCGGGCGCTGCGATAGGGTATGCTATATATTTGCTGCTTGGCCGCTGCCTCAAGAATACGCAATTTTGGAAAGACGCGCTGCGTTTAGGTTAAGGGGTTCAATTATGGTTATTGATAAGCTTCTATCCATGCAAGATGAAGAATACAGGCTTTTCCAATGTAAGCTCATACCAACCGTCGATCCAAAAACGGTGATAGGCGTGCGCACGCCGAAGCTTCGGGCGTTTGCCAAAGATTTTGCCAAAACGCCGGAGGCGGGGGAGTTCATCAAGCTCTTGCCGCATAAATATTATGAGGAAAATAATCTTCATGGCTTTATACTTGAGACTATCAAGGATTATGACGTGCTAATACAGGAGCTGGACGCGTTTTTGCCTTATGTTGATAACTGGGCTACCTGCGACCTTATGTCGCCAAAGGTATTTAAAAAGCACACTCCCGAGCTGTATGAAAAAATAAAGCTTTGGATAGCGTCCGCAAATACCTATACCGTCCGCTTCGGTATAGAAATGCTTATGAGCTTTTATCTAAACGAGCATTTTAAGCCCGAGCATCTTAGCCTCGTGGCCTCGATAAAGAGTGAGGAGTATTATGTTAATATGATGATAGCGTGGTATTTCGCCACCGCG
>CAZUUR010000082.1:0-7870 GCA_964622815.1 uncultured Oscillospiraceae bacterium
TGATAAAGATAATTAACTTTTTAGTAAAACTGTTAGCAACATTAATACTGTTTTTCCCAGTCGGAGGATGTTTAACATTATTAGCAATAGTATTTTGGGATAGTGAATATATTAATGTTGCTAATAATATATTGGAAGATATGATATGGAAGAAAGGTAAGTAATTTTTATTGTGCCTAACGTGTTGCAGCTATGCGCTGAATGGGGATTGTACCCACGAAATTTTAAACGAATAACGAAATTATGAACACAGACAAATTATCCAACGATAACGACCGCCCCATTTTGCGTATAGGTGCGGTTATGCCCCGTTTTTCTTCCGTCTTATCACTTTTTGACGGTATGAGTTGCGGACAAATAGCACTGAATAGAGCAGGGATTGAATACGATAATTACTTTGCGAGTGAAATTGATAAACACGCAATTAAGGTAACGCAAACTAACTACCCAAAAACAATACAATTGGGCGATGTGAGAGAAATAAAAGCCGAAAGCTTACCTAAAATTGATTTGCTGATAGGTGGAAGCCCTTGCCAAAGTTTTTCAATTGCAGGTAACAATAAAGGTTTTGATGGTAAAAGCGGATTGTTTTTTGAATATGTGAGGTTAAAAAATGAATTGAAACCAACCTATTTTTTACTAGAAAATGTAAAAATGAAAAAGGAATGGGAGCAGGTTATAACTGAACGCTTAGGAGTTAAACCAATTGAAATACATAGTAACCTTTTGAGCGCACAAAATAGGGTTAGACTTTATTGGACTAATTTACCTGCAACACAGCCAAGCGATAAAAATATTATGCTTGCTGATATAATTGAAAAAGATTTTGTTTTTACAAGCAAAGCGCAAACAATACTTAGTACAATGTATAAAGAAAACCCTAAAAGTATGTTTACAAGAAACAAAAAAGGGCTTTTAGCTTGCTCAAAACAATGTGCTGATTGTAAATTCATAAAACCTAAAAGCAATACAGTAAGAGCCGGTGCTTTAAAAAGCTACCAACGTCATGAATGGGATAGCGTTTGCAAGTTGCATTTAAGAAAATTAACACCGCTGGAATGTGAAAGGTTGCAAACAGTACCGGACAATTACACAAGCATAGTTTCTGATACGCAAAGATACAGAATGGTCGGGAACGCATGGACTGTTGATGTAATAGCACACATTTTCGGGGCGATCTTAAATGGGGCATAAGCAGTGTTAGATACTGGCTTTTCTTTATTAATCATTAAATAATTGTCAAAATGAAAATACTTAACTTATATGCTGGTAAGGGTGGAAATCGTAAAAAATGGGGATACAAACATCAAATTACAGCAGTTGAAATTGACCCCAAAATTGCAGCATTATATCAAAAACTTTATCCAAACGATACAGTAATTGTTGCAGATGCACATCAATACTTATTAGACCATTATACGGAGTTTGATTTCATCTGGAGCTCTCCCCCTTGTCAGACACATAGCCGCGCAAATTATTTTATAAATTACATTACCGAAAGCAGATACCCTGATATGAAACTTTGGCAAGAGATTATTTTCTTAAAAACATTCGCTAAAAAAATAAAATGGTCAGTCGAAAATGTAATTAGTTATTACGAATACTTTATACAGCCAACAGCAGAAATTGGAAGGCACTACATTTGGTCTAATTTTTATATCCCAAAAATTGAACTTCCGAAAGGCGAAGTTGGTACAATGATGAAACAATATGTAGGAAGTGGCAAGCACGCACACGATAAAAAACTTGAAGATAGAAATTGTGTTAATGCAGATTTAGGTTTGCATATTCTCAATCGTGCTTTTGAAATTTGTGAGCAAAACAAAATAGTACAGGGGCTGCTTTTTCCTTAAGTTTGCACATAACGCTAAAGTATAACTGCAAGTGGGGGATTAATGGTACTACTCTAACTTAGCGTAAAATGTTGTATATTTGTACCTAACTTAAAAGTGGTGTATCAGCCCCCACTTGCGGTTATGTAATATTATGGGCTGGTGTTTAATACTTTCATTTTATGAAGTTATCACATTATCCTTTTGAAAAAGTCATTGACGGAAAAGTTTTCAAACGATCTAGCGGTGGTATGCACTCAACAAAAGCGGAAGCAGAAAAAGAAAAAAAATCTTTATCTGAAACTCATTTTGTTAGAATGTTTTGGACAGGGGGGGAAAGGCTTTCAAACGGTTCAATCCGTAAAAGTTATTTTCTGTTAGTCCGAAAGAAGTAAATGTTATCTGGCAGGCAAGAGATTTCTCTTGCTTGCCAGATAATTAATATTGGCAGTTTTTTTTTATGAGAATTAAATATAAAAATTACGAAGCCTTAATGATTCACGAAAAAGGTAATAGAAGCCGTTTCGGGTGTGATTTTGCCGCCGAAGCATTAAAGCAATTTCAAGCAACTAAAACGGCGGTTAGAATGGTATTGTTTGTTTCAACTCACAATAATACAAGGTTAAAAAAACACGCTGAATATGGTTTGGAGTTTAAATAATGCCAAAGTTTATTTACAAAACTATCAAATAAAATTTGGTAAAATGAAGCACCGCTTTTGCCAAACACGTGTTATAGGCTGGCGGGAATTATCGTGCATTATCGGGAATTATCGTGCATTATCGGGAATTATCGTGCATTATCGGGAAAGTAAATATTTGTAACATTAGATATTTGCATAGTGAATCAGAAATAATTTAATTCTAATAAAAAACAGTTACAAATGAACAGTACAAAAACAGTAGCCATTCTTGCAATCGTAGCAATTATCGGCATCGGCGCATTAATTTATGCTAACCGCGACAAATTCAAAAAAAGTGAAACAAAAACAACTACAAACGAGTAAATTTTTAAAATTATGAAAAACATAGGAAGTGTACAAATTACAGATGCGCAATTGCGCGAAGCTGCTGCTGGTCGTGCAGAGGGTGATACAAATTATATTGGTGCAGGTGATAACCTTTTAGATTTTGGAAAAGCAAAATCTTTCGTAGAAGAAGATGAAACACAAAAACGTTTCAAAATTACTATTTCAAATGCAAGTGCCGCAGATGAAGTAATCGTTTTAAATCCCGGCTTTAGAAGTTCATTCACAGGTAAGAGTATAATCACAGACGGCACAATCAAAACTAGTGTAACAGCATCTGGATCTCCTCAATCAATTGCACAATTGTTAGGTTATATCAAAAACAATCCTACACGATTACGTAAGATAGACGTAAAAGTAGATGACGTTGCACAAATGGAAGAAGCAATTGTTTTGCGCAAAGAAACACCATTTCAAACACCGGTCGAAGTTCAAAAAGTTCCGTCTGACTATGTAGATGGCGATACTAACAACCCAAAAGCAGCGACTATTGATGATGTAAAAGATTGGGTATTGTCAGGCATGACCGAAATGGAAACAAAGGTACAAGCAGGTAGAACAATAACTTTGTCTTTCTTGTTTGGTGCAAGCGTTGATACCACAGAAGCAGTGAATAAAAAAGCAGAAGAAGCAGCTTATACAGTTGCACGCGCTTATGTAGCAAAAAAAGCATAAATAAACAATCATGGAAAATTCGACAGCAAAGGTTTTGCTTGCCGATCTTGAAAACAGAATACAAGCAAACCAGATCGGTTTGCTTGTACTCGTAAAAGAGGCAGGCATACCAACAGAAAAAGTATGTATAAGGGATCTTGAAATTCTTTATAACATGAAAGCACCACAGTTAAAAGAATGTATAAATATTCTTTATCCGGAGTTGAAAAATAAAATCAATATGCAAATGTTTGCAAATGCAAGAGGCGCAGAAGATGATGATGATGATGATGATGATGGTGTTGATTTTGACTATTTTTCTTTTTTTGGTAATGTGTTAGGAGGTATAGGTTTAGGCTTAACTTCTCAAAGTGGAATAGGCAATATATTTGGTGGTGGCTCTAGCAGTTCAACACAACAACAACAGGCACAATACGAGGCAGCATTAGCAGCGCAAGAGGCTGCAGCACAACAAAAAAGAACATTAATCATAGTTTCAGTAATAGTTGCATTAATTGTTGTGTCCGGAGTTGTTGTATTTGTAGTAAGAGGGCGTAAGTAATATGTTAAAGGTGGTTTATAAGCCGCATTTTAACGATAGTCCGACAAATCCGGCACGATGTTTTTACAAAGAAGGCATCATTGAAATAAATAGTTCGGCTTACGATTTACTAACACCATATCAGCAAAAATTTGTTTTGCAGCACGAAATAGGACATTTTGTAAATCAAAATAAGAATGAAATTGAGGCAGATCGTTATGCTTTAAATCAATTAGCATTTAAAGAACCTAACAGTTTATATAATTACGCAAAGTCGGTTGAAAGGATCGCAAAACAACCATTGCGAATACAACAAGCAAAAATTGATGTTCTTAAAAAGGCAGCCGAAGACGGTAGCGAATACGCACGCAGCCTATTATTAGCAAATGCAGACGGTAGCGAAAATAAACCAAGTAAAAATAACTTACTGATTTTAATCATAGTTATAACATTAATAATAGCATTATTATGGAAAATATTAAAAAAATAGGTATAGGCGCAATAATTATAATAGCACTATATTTTATTTACAAAAAAACAAAAAGCAAAGCGCAGGAAAGTGGAGAAAAAGCCGGCAAATCTTATAAAAACGAAACTGAACGAGATATTTTAGCAAGTGATTTTAAGCCAAGCGTTCAAATAGCAGAGAACATGACGGGAACACAAAAACGCATTGCAGAAGATAAGATAGCGTTTGAAGAAGAAGAGTATAAACAATTATTGGCAAAGCGCACAGAATATTACAATTTGACAAAAAAGAGTGGCGCAGGACTTTCTTATGAAACACTAGTTTCGCGTATTGATGACTACAACAAAACGGCTAATTTGCTATCTGAATATATAGCCCTTACCGGTGATGATGCGGCAAATATTGAAAAGTTGGAGTATGATACGTATGATGAAGTGATGAATCTAATCAATAACTATAAGAAAAAGCAAAAAGACCTTTTCGATAATGCCGTAAAAAACTACAAAGAAATTACCAATAGCGAACCTCCCGTTGATTGCAAAACAGCTGAACAAGTAAATGCAGCCTTAAATACGTGGAGTGCAAAGAAAAGAGAATTAGACGCATTAAACGATGCGCGCAGCGCATGGGATAACCGCCGCCGCGAACTAGTTGATCTATCGTATAATTTTGTTGCAAATTTAGACCAAAGAGGCGCGCGGGTATGCAAAGACAATCTAATGAAATCTATATTTCCACAAATTGTTAATTTATCCGACCGAGATTTTGTCTTTTTTATTGATACAACATATTCAGCTTATGCTAATCGAAAGATAGATTTATTTGGTTCTGTATTTGCTAGTATAAAAAATGCCCCCATTATCTATTTTGCCGAAAATGCAGCTTTTTGTGCAGCAGTAGAACATAGAGTAAACGACATGAAAAATAGGGGTTTGTGGAGAAATGCAGATCAATATGGTAACTATTAAAAAATTAATTTTATGACATTAAATTTTTATACAGATATGACAAAAACAGATGATATAAACGAGGCGCAATTACTTGCAGAAATACACGAAAAAGGCGCGCTTGTTGATGCTAATGCGCAAGTATTACCAACTAAGCCAATCGAACCGGTTAATATCGAAAGTGCCGGATCGTGGAAACAATTAATTCCAAAAACTGAATTAGTAGAAGATACTTACAAGAAAATAGATAAAACCGTAAACGATACATCTGTTAATTGGCTGCTTGCTCTTATTGCCGTTTTATTATTATTAATCTTAATTTTTAAATAATATGGGTACAACTGATACAACAAAAACAACAACAGGCTTTTTAAATAATTTAGGAAGCGTCAATGTTGATGTAAATGTTACGTTATTATCTGCATTATATGTGTGTATGGCTATAATTATACCTATAGCATTTTATTTTTTACTTAAAACTAGTTACAAATGAACCCGATCAATTTAAAAAAATACGCAATAATTACAGCAATAGTTATTGTTTTACTAGTAGTAGTCATTTTTGTAGGTGTAAAGATTAAAAATGTTATTTCTGACACTATCAAAGAACAAAAACAGGTAGATGAAGCAAACAAAGGAATTGACGAAGCAAAGCTAACAACAACGACTAGTCAATATAACACAATCGCAAGTAAACTATATACTGCCATGAGAGGTATCGGAACAGATGAAGAAGCCGTTTATAGTGCTTTTAGTTCTCTTCAAACTTATTCAGATCTTATGCAGGTAATGTCGAATTTTGGAGTAAAAGATAGTATGGTATTGAGAGAGTGGATACAGTCAGAATTAAATCAAAAAGAGATTGACAAAGTTAATAATATTTTGGCTGCAAAAAGCATAAATTATACATTCTAAAATGAAACTAAAATATATCATATTACTAGCAATTGTGGCAATAGCATATATAGCCTATAAACGCAAACAAAAGGAAAAAGCAGCTCTAGTTGAAACAGAAAAAATACAACATGGGTTTAAGTATGGAAAAGTGGAAATCCCAGAATTGGAAACAAAAAAGACCGATTCAAAAGATGAATATTGGGGACAACCTTTATATGGGGTTAAGTATGGAGAATTGGAAACCCCAAAAAAGACCGATTCAAAAGATGATGCGCTTTATACCTATGAAAAGTATGTAGAAGATGTAATGAAAAACCCCAGCCAATATACATGGGGTGGTCCTGTTGCTATTTGATATTTAAGAAAATAACAATGAAAAGAGGATATATTTTATTAATAGTAGTTTTGTTGGTGATTGCAGCCGGAGCGTACGTTTTTTACAAGAGTAAGAAGAATGACAAACCGGCTGTAAACCCACGCGTTGAAATTGAGCCGTTAGAGTTACAACAGTTTGGAGAAGAAGACAATAATGGCTATGTAATAATTAATGGGCATTTAGTATCGGTTGAAGATGCAGCAAATTATGAATCTACCAATATCTAACAAAAAAACAATTATAGTGTTTTCGGTTGCAGCCTTTAGTGTAACTCTAGCTACAATTCTTTTTTTGATTTTTTATTTAACACAGAAAAAAACTATGAAAATAAGTGCAAAAGGTTTGGCCTTAATAAAACAGGCGGAGGGTTTAAGGCTAAATGCGTATAAGTGCCAAGCCGGAGTTTGGACTATAGGATACGGGCATACTAAAGGAGTAAAAGAGGGCGACACTTGTACAAAAGAACAGGCAGAACAGTATTTAATTGAAGATGTTTCAGATGCTGAAAGTACAGTCAATTGGCAGGGCTTAAACATAAATCAAAATCAGTTTGATGCGCTTGTTAGTTTTGTTTACAATTTAGGAGCTGCAGCCTTTAAAAAATCTACTCTATTAAAGAAAATAAAAGAAGATCCCAAAGATCCCACAATAGCGGCGGAGTTTGCAAAATACAAATTTGCCGGTGGCGTGGTAAGTAACGGATTAGTAACAAGGCGAAGTAATGAAAGTAGTTTGTATTTCGCATAAAATAAACAATTATGGATTCAATAATATTTAGTACAAATTTGATGCAGTCGGCAGAACAACCAACTGTAATAAAAGAAGTGATTTCTAGCACTGAAACGGTACGCTACATAGGGTTTGCAAAGCGTGGCGCGCAAAGTCTTAATCATGCCGTTTTTGCGATTGTGAAAGTTACGCAAGATATGGTTACAAATATAACTACATATCAATATAGTAACGGCTCTATGGATCGCAATTGTGCTTTTAATGGTTGCGAAAATCTTAGTTATTCATTTTTAAAATAATAAACAATGTACAGCACACCTATAATTATTGATAATTCAGGACTTACTGGAGTTATTATTAATAACTTACAACAAGATATAAATAATGTGCGCAATATT
>CAZUUR010000083.1:0-7767 GCA_964622815.1 uncultured Oscillospiraceae bacterium
TGGTGAGCGCGAATCGGCGCTTAGGTATTATGAGGAATATTTTGACGATGCTGGCCGTGAAAACGAGCAGCGCGTTATATCAGAGCTAGGCTCGCCGGAAGCGCTTGCAAAGGTTATAATAGCGCAGAGCGAGCTTGGGGCCACAAGGACGGAACCCGTGGGCGGCTATCAAGATAGCCAGAGCAGGCAATACGGCAAATTCACATCTTTAAAGGTGAATGTTCTAAACGCCAAGGTCAGCGTCAAACGCGGCGAAAAGCAGGTGGTGGATATTGATTATCCGGACGAAGCGGAATTGCCAGAGTGCGAGGTTGTAAACGGCACGCTTTCTATTGTAGATAAAAAGCATAAAAGGCTCAACTGGTTCGGCGGCTGGAACACCAGCTATAAACAGAGCTACATTACAATCACTGTGACCGATGAAAATTACGATAGGTTCGAGCTTGAAACGGTGAACGGCGGAGTCGTCATGCAGGATTTCAGGGTGGCAAGCCTTCAGGCTTCAAGCGTGAACGGCGCGGTGAACGCAAGCGACATTAAAGCGCGCACAATAAAGCTTGATAATGTGAACGGTGCGGTGCGTGCGGATTCATGCGCGGCCAGCGAGAGCTGCTCGTTTAGCACTGTAAATGGCAGCGTTAACGCGGGCGGCGATCTAAGGGGCGATATTTCCGCCAGCGCCGTCAACGGCTCGGTGCGCCTCACGGTAAAGCGCGGCGATTACGACCTCAAGCTTTCAACGGTATCAGGCTCTGTGCGCCTTAACGGGCAGAAGCAGTCAAAGAGCACAACAATAATGTGCGGCGCTAAAAACAGGATATGCGCCAATACTGTAAATGGCAGCATACATGTTGACTATGAATAAATAATGCGCGCCGGGCTCACAACAACCCTTGTGCGCTGCGCCTTGGCCGCCTAAAACGGCGGCGGGTATATAAACGGCAGTTTCGATAAAATCGCCCGTATGGATTGCGGGCTTTTTTTTATTGGCAGCTTAGCGCATCGCCTATGGCGCTGATGCTGCGCGCCCTGCTTTCAAGCAGCGCCCTGTTTTGCGCGGTCAGCTCGGTGCATGGCAGCACGCACCAGCTTTTATCGCCAAGCGTTCCCATAGTGGTGGCGATGTAGCTTGCCCTTGCGAGCGACACTCTGCCCACGATATTTTTTGTGATGCGCAGATTTAATATTATTCCGTCCCTGTTGCCCGGGCCTGACATGCTGGAAATAAAATTGCCCATAGAATAAAGCACGGGCACTTTGCGGCCGTCGGCACGGGAAAGCCATTGGGCTTTTTGGAGTATATGCGGGTGAGAACCTATAATAGCGTCAGCTCCGGCGTTTACAATGGCAAGCGCGGCGGATTTTTGATAATCGGTGAGCGTGGCCTCGTTTTCTCTGCCCCAGTGCATGAAAACTATTATAAATTCCGCTCCCGCGCCGCGCAGCTTGGCAATGTCTGCGCTAAGCTTCTCATCGGACGGTTTTTTATTAACCAAATACGGTTTGTCCGATGGGATAGAGGGTGCGCTTTTATTTATAAACTGCGTGTATGAAAGAAACCCCAGCTTTATACCGTTTACGTCGGCAATGCAAGGGGCGGGGTTTGGGCAAAGCGCTGTGCCGGTGTGTAGTATGCCGCGCTCGTCGAGCGCACGAAGCGTTTTTTCAATTCCTAAAACGCCAAGATCCATGGAGTGATTGTTGGCGGTTGCCAAGCAGTCTATGCCGGCGAGGGCAAGCGCATCGGCAAATTGATACGGCGCGTTTATCACCGGCATGCCTATTTGATTGCGCGCGGTCACGCCCATTTCCTCGCCCGCGATGACCGTTTCAAGATTGCCTATAGTGTAATCCGAAGCATAAAAAATTTTGCTCACCTGTGAAAACGCGGGGTTAAAATCCCACCCTCCTAAAACGCGGGCGGCTGATAGCTGACCCGCGAGGCACATTATATCGCCAACTATGGTAATATCCGCGCTGGTGGGCGTGGCTTGAGCGGTGGCGGGAGCGCAGAGCAGCAGCGCTGTTAGCATAAATGATATAAGCGTTTTCACTTGACCTCCATAAAAAGCCAAACCGCTCGTTTTGGGCGGTTCGGCTTAATGAGTTATGATTTTGGCAGCTTTTCAGGCTCGGGCAGCTCCGGCCCTGAGATGGTGATTGATTTTATCACAACGTCGGTTTTGGGCTTATTCTTTGCGCCGGTGGAAACGGCCGCTATCGCGTCCACAACGTCCATGCCTTCAGTCACCATGCCAAAGGCGGCATATTGGCCGTCCAGGTAGGTGGAATCCTGATGAACTATGAAGAATTGCGAGCCCGCACTGTTGTAGCTTACCATGTTGCGCCCCATGGATATAGCGCCGCGAACGTGTGAAATATCGTTTTCAACACCGTTTACGGCAAATTCGCCCTTTATGCAATAGCCCGGGCCGCCGCTGCCCGTGCCCTGTGGGCAGCCGCCCTGTATCATGAAGCCTTCTATAATGCGGTGGAAAGTGAGCCCGTCATAAAAGCCCTGCCTGGCGAGATAGCAGAAATTGCGCACCGTTTCGGGCGCTTTGTCCGGATACAACTCAAGCTTTATCGTGCCGAAGGCTTCCACCTCTATCGTTGCGATGACGGCGTCTTCATTTTCATTGGAACCGCCGGCAGCCGAACAGCCTACCGCTAAGAGCATCATCATTGAAAGGCCTAGTGAAAATACTTTTTTCATTGAAAAACTCCTTTTTGCACTTGTCCTACATAATCTATCAAAAAAAAGTGCCGCGGTCAACCGCTAATAATTTAGCGAAAACATGCAAATACTAACGGCAAATAATTAGAGGAGGCGACAGAGCTTGAAAAAGGCAAAGCGCTTGACTTTGGCGCTTATAATTATGGCTGCGGCGCTCGCTGCGGCGATAGCCGTGCTAGCACTTGCTAAAAAGCAGGAATTGCCGTACACAGGCTCAAGATTTGTTATGAGTGTATATGCGGATATACCCGCTCCGGACGGGCTTGCATCGCTCCGCGACGGCTCGGAGCCGTTCGAGGGCGCATCTCGGGCGCTTGAACGCGAGGTAAGATATAAGGGATACACCGAAGAAGAAAGGCTCGCGCGCAATGCAGAGGGAGGCCTATGAAAAAGCAGGCGTTCACCAAGCAGGCACAAAACTATCAGGAGCGCGTGAAAACCGCCGCGCCAAAATCGAAAACATTTTCGCAATGCGTCCGCGCGTTCGTTTCCGGCGGGATTATATGCGTGATTGGCCAGGCCATACGCGATTTTGGCGCACACACGCTTTTTCTCGATGAAAGAAGCTGTGCAGCTTTCACCGCCATAACGCTTGTGTTCATAGGCGCGCTGCTTACCGGCCTCGGCATATATGATAAAATAGGCAAGTGGGCGGGAGCGGGCAGCGTTGTGCCTATAACGGGCTTTGCAAATTCAATAGTGTCGCCCGCCATGGAATTTAAGCGCGAGGGTCTTATCCTCGGCACGGCCGCAAAGCTTTTTCAAATCGCAGGGCCGGTGCTCGTGTATGGAATATGCGCAAGCGTGGCCGTAGGACTGATAAAATGCCTTTTTGGTGCGTAAAAAATAAAGTAAAACGATTTACAGTAAGTTGACATAATTAGATGTAAACGCCTAAATTTCGGCATATTTTGCAAACAGGCCGAAGCGTAGATGCTTCGGCCTGTTTGGCGCTTTTATTTGCCCTTTTCCTTGCTTCTTTTATCGTTTATTATGTCCATGTGCTCGGCGGTGATGAGTGTAACGCCATTTTCCCTTGCCCATTGCACGCAGCCCTTGAGCGCTGTGGGGAGGAATATGCGCGGCACCTTTATCATTTTCATGCAGGCCTCGTCGGTGAACTTTATTGTATCGTCTATGCGGTCGGCCGCGTAGCGAACGGAATCGAGCGTGGCCTCACGTATTGGCAGAAGCTCCGGATGCGGACGCATAAAGCGCGTATACCAGAAATTCTTACTGTCGCGATAACCGTAGTCAACTGGCACATGCGGGAAATCGCCCGCCTTAACGCCGTTTATAATGGCGTTATAATATTTTTCCTTCATGAGTATTTTATCAATGCGAAGTATGAAATGCGCGCCAAAGGGCGAGGTAATGCCGTTAAAGTCATGATATGGGCCGGGGTATCCATTGAGCTCGCCGGGCTTATCGCCGGAGGCGTTATCAAGGTCGCTCATCCATGTGCATTCCATTACCTGATAGGCTTCGCTTATCACCTTTGGAAATTGCTCGCCCTTGTGCTCCTGGCACATCTCTCCGTCCTCAAGGGTAAAGGCGCAGTCCTTCATTTTTTCTTGGGGAGTGTCCCCGGGGAAGCCGAGGCGGACGCACTCTTTAAAATATTTCTTCTCATCGGTTATGAAGTTGATGGCGCATTTACCATAACGTAAAAGATGCTGTGCGGTGTTGCTTGAATTGCGCACGCAAAGAAGCATGGCGTAGTAGTCGCGGCCCGCTATATAATATGGCTGGCACAGCGAATACGGCCCAAGCGACGTGCTGCCGTCCGGCGCGAGTGTGCTTATGAGCACGGTTGGCATGGGGAAAAACGCGGAAGTTTGATAAAAATTGTCCACGATGCGGAGATTTTTAAAGCTGCTCATTTATTATCCTCCTTAAAAATACGGTCCAGTACGGCCGCAAATTGTTCAAACGGCCGCATTTGCGTGCCAAACTCAAGTATCTGCGACGCAAGAAATTCTTCAAGATATTCGCTCTCGTTTGCGCCGTGCCGCGTCAAAAGCTTATGTATAAGCTCTGTGAGCTGGCCAACAAGCATAGTGTGCCGCTCGCGGTAGGAGCTAAGCCCCATGCCCGTAAACGTGTATTCGCTCCATATATGGTTGTATGTGGAACGGAAATCAGTCAATGCGTCGTGCATGCCCTCAAAGCCTTTAGTTATGCTTGCCGCTTCGCTGCATGAGACGCGCATCCTTTCAAGCGCCATACGCCAGTCTTCAAGCATTATGTGCGCCACAAGCACGTCCTTGCCGCTGTAATAATTATATATGGTGCCAGTGGCAATATGACACCTTGCGGCCACGGCTCTTATAGTAAGCCCGCCGTAGCCATTTAATAGAAGCTCCGCTTTTGCCGCCTCCAATATTTCCGCCTGCGCGTTCTTGATTATCTTTGGCATGCCGCCTCCTTTAAACAATATTATGAACGTGTTCATATAAATAATACCACGCATTTCGCGCATGTCAAGCCCGAAATGCGCATTTTATTGCGCCGGCATTTTATTGCGCCGGCATGTCAATTTTGCTTGCTGAAATAATTGGGCTTTTTCCCGACGCTGTTCTCTCGTTTGGTTTGCCGCAATTATATCACATATAGAGCGAAAAACTGGCACATCAGGGATTTATTTTCGCATTAAATCCGCGCGTCAGAGGGATAATAGATGTGAATATAGTCAAGCGAGGAGAATATAGCGCATGTCAAAAAATAAGCGCGGGCGGCAGACGCTCGTATTCGATAATGCGCCGCGCGTTATAGCGGGCGCGAGCGTAGTGGGCGATATAGAGGGCGAAGGCCCGCTCAAGGGACAGTTTGATTTTGTGCTCAAGGAGGATACCTGGGGCGAGGATAGCTGGGAGAAGGCCGAGCGCAAAATGTTTCAAAGCGCGGTGCTAAAGGCGCTTGAAAAGGCAGGGCTTACCCTAAAGGAGCTCGACTGCCTGCTTGGCGGCGACCTGCTCAATCAGATAATTACCGCGAGCTTTGCCGCACGCGAGCTGGCCGCGCCATTTTTGGGCTTGTATGGCGCGTGCTCCACTATGGCCGAAAGCATGCTTGTGGGAGCGACGCTGATATCCGGAGGTTTTTTTGATAGCGCCGCGTGCGTCGCCACAAGCCATTTTTCAACTGCCGAGCGGCAATTCAGGCTTCCCCTTGAAATGGGCGCGCAAAATGCGCCCACCGCGCAGCGCACCGTAACGGGCGCGGGCGCTGTGATACTTGCGGGCGCTGATTATGCAAATGCAGCTCCGCTCACAGGTATAAGGCTAAAAGCCGCTACGGTGGGCAAGGTGATAGACCTTGGCATAAACGATCAAACAAATTTGGGCGCGGCAATGGCGCCCGCCGCCGCGGACACACTAAAGGCGTTTTTAAGGGAGACAGGGCGGAGGGTAGAGGAGCTTGACGCCATTATAACGGGCGACCTTGGCTCATTTGGCTCAAAGATGTTCAATGCCTTGATGCTCGATGGCGGCATCAGGACGGACGAGCGCCATATAGACTGCGGCAAGCTCATATTTTCGCCCGCGCAGGACGTTGACTGCGGCGGAAGCGGCTGCGGCTGCTCGGCTGCGGTGCTCACGGCGCACATATTGCCGCTCATGAGCGAGGGAAAGCTTAAAAACGCCTTTTTCATGGCGACGGGCGCGCTTTTAAGCCCCACAGCCTCCATGCAGGGCGAAACTATACCCGGCATAGCGCACGGGATATATATTGAAAGGGAAAGCTTATGATCTATCTTTACGCGTTTTTGATTGGCGGCGCTATTTGCGTTGTGGGCCAGCTTTTGATAAGCCTTACAAGCATTACCCCCGCGCGGGTGCTTGTGATTTTCGTTACGCTCGGCGTTATTTTAACGGCGCTTGGCCTGTATGAGCCGCTGGTGGAGCTTGCGGGTGCGGGCGCTACGGTGCCGCTCACGGGCTTTGGCTATTCATTGGGCAAGGGCGCTATGGAAGCGGCGGCGGAAGGCGGCGTTCTCGGCGCGTTCACAGGCGGCGTGAGCGCGGCTGCCGGCGGCATTACCGCCGCGATAGTATTTGGCTATCTCGCCGCCGTGATATTTACGCCAAAAACTAAAAAGTAGCCAAAATGCGCTTTGCCCGCCGCGCAGCAACAAAAAGGCCGCCCCGGTTGGAGGGGCCTTATTATTGCTGTTTAATTATCATCACTGTCGGTACCTATAACGTCAAACTCTATTTCCGGCAGTCGCCTTTGCAGCCTTATAGTTATCGGGTCGCCCTTCTTGCCGTGCCTGTTGCTGCCCGCCGCACCCATTATGATGAGGGATACATCGTGCTGCTGCGCATAGTTGACAAGCGCGTCGTCCACATTGTCGGCACGGAGCAGCGAAAGCTGCCCGCCGGCCACCTGCGCGGCGGTAAAAAGATATTCTATAGCGTCGCCCTCATCGGGATTATTCATGAAGTTATGCCCGGTTTCCACACAGTGTACCACATGTATGTTGAATTCACTGTCCTTTGCAGCCTCGGCTCGTTCTACACCATGGGCTATGAGCTTATCGCATGAGCGCTGCCCTGTTACGCAGACCATTATATTAAGTGCGGCTTTCATCAACTTCCGTCCCTTCGGTTGTTACGAGATGGATATTCACAACGTAATTATATCATTCTTTTCCCATGTAAAGTATATCCAAATGTGACATTTGGTTGAACAGTTTTTGATAACTGCTAAATATATCGTATACAAAATCAGCGTTATATGAGCCTTAGCACAATAACCGTCATATCGTCGTCCTCGCTCTTGTCTGCCGCCGCCGCAAGAAGCGCTGCTGCTGCGTCGTCAGCGGTGTTCGAGACGCTCACAAGCTCGGTTATGCTCGCGATGAGACTATCGCCCAAAGCATCTGTAACGCCGTCGGTAGTCATTATAACGCTGTCGCCGCGCTCAAGCCTCAAGGTGTGCACGCTCGGCGGGGCGGAGCTTAAAATGCCCATTGGCAGCGCTTCTGAATAGATGGTGTAGAGCTTGCCGTCGCGCAATATATAGCT
>CAZUUR010000084.1:0-5683 GCA_964622815.1 uncultured Oscillospiraceae bacterium
CCTTATCCTTGAAGCGCTGGAGCTTATCCTCTATCGACGGGCAATAGCGCGTGCCTGTCGCGTGAATAAGGCCTGAATACATGCTGCTTCTATTGATGTTATCAAGGATTATCCTGTGAGTTTCAAGGTTTGTATATGTTAAATAGCAGTCCACCTGCATTTTATTATTTTCGTCTGTCATAAATGAGAAACGCGGGGTTGGCACATCGCCGGACTGCGCGTCCATCTCTTTATAGTCGATGCTGTCGCCCGCGACACGCGGCGGCGTACCCGTTTTGAAGCGGCGCAGCGAAAAGCCAAGCTCTAAAAGCGAAGCTGAAAGTGTCTCGGCGCGTCTAAGCCCCATAGGGCCGCAGTTGCGGACGTTTTCGCCCGTGAATATCTTGCTTTTGAGGTATACGCCTGTGGCTAAAACCACGGCGCGGCAGTCTATCTCGTAGCCGCCCTCGAGCATTACGCCGGTAACCCGACCGTTTTGCGTCAATATACGGGCGCATTCGCCCTCGATAATGTGTAAATTTTCTTCGTTTTCGATAACGCGCAGCATTGCCTCGTGATAGCGGCGCTTGTCCATCTGCGCGCGCAGGGAGTGGACGGCAGGACCTTTTGAGGTGTTGAGCATGCGGATTTGAATGTATTCGCGGTCGGTCAAAATCGCCATTTGCCCGCCGAGCGCGTCTATTTCGCGCACGAGGTGACCCTTGCTCGTGCCGCCTATGGCGGGGTTGCAGGGCATGGCCGCCACGCTGTCTATCGCAAGAGTGACCATGAGCGTTTTTTGACCCATGCGCGCGAGGGCGAGAGCAGCTTCGCAGCCGGCGTGGCCAGCACCAATAACGGTTGCATCGTATGTAGTTTTGTTAGTTAATGTAAGCATTTATTTTTACCTATTGTTTGTTATTGGCTTGTTGGTGCACGCCCAATAATAACCGCATCGTATGTAGTTTTGTTAGTTAATGTAAGCATTTATTTTTACCTATTGTTTGTTATTGGCTTGTTGGTGCACGCCCAATAATAACCGCATCGTATGTAGTTTTGTTAGTTAATGTAAGCATTTATTTGCGTTCCTTTGTTGGGGTTGCGGCGTCCTCACGCGGGCGGTCGGGGACGCCCGCCCCTACGGGGTTTTCCGTAACCGCGTTCATGCACCGTAGGGTGCGTTTATTTTCCAACGCAGAATTTGCTGAAAATCTCCTCTATCACTCTTTCGTCCACGTCTTTACCGCTTATTGCGCCCAGCGCGACGAGGGCGGTGCGAAGGTCTGTGGCGACGGAGTCGAGATCATGAAGCGAGTCCAAATCGAGCGCAGCGCGTGCGGATTTGAGTGCGGCAATATGCCGGACGTTTGTGACGGCGGGGTATTCGGCCGTTGCGTCAAAATTGAGTGCGGACGCTATGGCACAGCGGAGCGCGGGGAGGTTTTCGCCGGTGAGGGCGCTTATGCGGAGCGCGGGTGCGTCGCCGTGGGCGGGGGCATCGCCGGGGCACGGCGGGATGTGGGCATCCCGCCCTACGGGGGTGGCATAATCGGGGGCGGCGCAGCGGGAGGTGGATACGTCCGCTTTGGTATACACTACTATCACGGGTGCGAGGGTTGCGCAGGGCGGGATAACTGCCATTTCTTGCTGCCCCGACCTCGCTCCGTCAACGACCTTTAGCACAAGGTCGGCGGTTTGAGCGGCGGCTTGCGCACGCAAAACGCCTATGCGCTCGGGCTCGCTTTGCGCGTCCCTTATCCCCGCGGTATCAATAAGGGTGACTGGCACACCGTTTATCACGGTATGCGCCTCCAATATATCGCGGGTAGTGCCCGCCTCGGCGGTGACAATGGCGCGTTCCTCGCCCGCGAGCGCGTTGAGAAGCGTGGATTTTCCGGCGTTGGGCGCGCCCATGAGCACCACTCTTGCGCCCTCGCGCACGGTGCGGCCGTTTTCGCCCTCTTTTATGAGCGAATCGAGCGCTTCCATTGCGGCGCTTATCGTGGCGGGAAGCCCGCTCTCCACGTCCTCCTCCAATTCATCGGGATAATCTATTGCCGCGTCTATGGCGGCCAATGCCTCCGTGAGCGCGTCCTCCACCTCGCCAACGCGCCTTGTGAGCGCACCGCGAAGCTGCAAAAGTGCGGTTTTCGCGCCTCTATCGGTTTCGGAAACGATCTCGTCCATCACGGCCTCGGCCTCGGAGAGCTTCATTTTGCCCGCAATAAACGCGCGCCGCGTAAACTCGCCCGGCTCGGCCACCCTCGCCCCCAGCGCCACAGCCGCCGCAAGCGCACGGCGCATCACCGCCGCCGAGCCGTGCAGATGCACCTCGGCAGCGTCCTCGCCGGTATAGCTTTTGGGCGCGAAGAAAAAGACGGCCATAGCATCGTCCAAGGCCTCGCCATGCTCGTCCACCGCCGCGCAGTGACGCATTTTCGCGTGCTCGGGCGCGTTTATCCCCGTCATGCGTGAAAAAACTTCAAGGCTGCCCTCGCCGGACAGCCTCAATATGCCTATCGCGCCGCCCGGAGGCGTGGCCAATGCCGCAACGCATTGCAAGCATCGCGGTGCGCTTTTACCCACGCTGTTCACGCGCGCTTTACCAGCCACTCAAACGGCAGCAGGAAATCCATGCGCTCTGGGTGCGTCTGCAAGCCAAGCAGCTTGTCGGACTCATGCTCTATCACCTCAACTACGCCCTCGCGTGACGCTGCGGTGACGAAAAAGCCCGCGCCGGTGCTGTTTACAGCCTGATGATGCGTGCTCCACACCTCATGCTCTTCACCGAACATCTCCCGCGCGAAGCTATTGGGCTGGGTAAAAACGGGGTGGGTGGCCTCCGTGCCGAGCGTGTGATCCTCGGTGAAGCCCGCTTCGTTGATGTCGCGGAAAAGCGAGCCGCCGAGCATACAGTTCATCACCTGATGGCCGCGGCAAATTCCCAGCATCGGCTTATTTTGCGCGTGCGCCGCGGTGAAAAGACGGCTCTCGAAATCGTCCCTCTTATAGCTCACGCCATCGAGGAATATTGGGGAGTGCTTATAGCGGCCCATGGGCGCGGCAACGTCGCCGCCGCCGGTGAAAACGAGGCCGGATATTGAGTCTATATCGTTCACGTCGAAATCGAATGGGAGTATCACGGGGTTGCCGCCTGCGCGCGCGATAAGTGCGCAATAGTTGCGGTAGAGACGGAATGTTTGTTCTCCCCACGAGGGGGTAAGACCTATTAAGGGTTTCATTGAGGGGGTGTCCTTTCTTTAAATATAGGAGAGTGTGTTTCACTTCTTCTTATGTTTCACGCGGAACGTCCTTTTGGGAAGCGCCGTGCCGTCTGCGGCGGCTTTTGCGCGCGGGCGGCGGGTCGGTCGGGGGCGGCGGAATATCGGGGAGGGACGCGGGGGCGGGACGGTCAAGACCGTCCCCTACATTAGGGAGCGCGCCGTGGGCGATGTTGTCCGCACGCGGGGGTTTGCGCTTGCGCGGTTGGGTGCGGGGCGGGGCGTCCGCGGGAACGCGTGCGTCCGCGGGGGCGGGACGGTCAAGACCGTCCCCTACATTGGGGAGCGCGGTATTGGCCGCAGGTTCTCGCGATTTGGCCTGCAAAGCGGCAATATCTTCCAGTGCCTCGAGCCTGTCCGCCTCGGCAGGGTCCATGGGGGTATAGAGCTTCTCGCAATATTTTTTTAAATCCTGCTTATTATTGCGCTTGGGGTGTGTGGCCACATAATCTATAAGCACATGCTTAACCTTGCTTATATCGTCGCCATGAACGTTTGCCCAGCGCCTCACGTCTCGGCCGGTGCAGGCAAGCTGCCTTTCGCATGTTGGCACGCCCTCCTCCACCATCTTTTCCACAATGGCTCTGTGGCGAACGGCGGTTTTCACCTCGCCCGTAATTATGCCTGAGCCGTGCACGTCCGCCTCGCGAAGATCCGCGAGCCTCATCGCCATATCAAAGCCGCGCCGCGCCGTGAAAATGCGCAGCTTGGACTCCTTGGTGCGTCCGTCAAGATCGAACATGTGGTGAAAAACAAGCTCCGCCACATTATTGCACACGCTATTTTTATAACGAAGCCGCTTTAATATGTTAAACGCTATTTGAGCGCCGCGCTCGTCGTGCCCGAAGAAGCGTCCCGTTTCCTGATAAACTATGGGCTTTCCCACATCGTGCAGCAGCGCCGCCAGCCTAAGCTCCAAATCGGGCTTGGCGCACGCCGCCGTCATGAGACAGTGCGTTAAAACGTCGTGCGCGTGGTAATCGGGGTTTTGCTCTATGCCGCGCCCAAGCGTTAATTCAGGCATTAAAATATCCAAAGCGCCGAAGCTCTCCAGCAGCCCAAGCCCCGTCATCACGCTGCCCACGCCATATTTCACGTCCGCGAGCAATATTTTAGTTATCTCGTGCTGTATCCTTTCGGGCGTGATATACACAAGCCCGCCTATATATTTTTTCGCCGCCATATATGTTGCGCCGTCAATATTGAAGCCCAGCTCCGACGCGAGGCGCGCAAGGCGAAGTATCCTCACTGCATCGTCGCGCATTATAAGCTCCGGCGGACGGCACGTTGCGCGCAAAAGCCCATTACGCATATCCGCAAGCCCGCCAGTTGGGTCAATAAGCTCGCCGGACAAAATATCCCTGTAAAGCGCGTTCACGGTGAGGTCGCGGCGAAACGCATCTTCAATAAGGTCTGTGGTAAACTCCACAAACTCAGGCTTATGGCCGCCCTCCGTGCCGTAAACCTCGCCGCGGAACGTGGTGTGCTCAAGGTGCGTGCCGCCTATTATTATTTCCACTGTTCCGTATTTAACGCCCTTTGGAATGCAGCACAGCCTATGGCGTCTGCATAAAGTCATCACATCACCGGGGGGCATGGCGCTCGCCACGTCCTGATCGGTGGCGGGATAGCCCAATATCCCATTTCTCACCGATCCGCCCACCGCGAAAAGCGTATAGCCCTCCTCGTTAAAGAGGTGGGCCAGCTTGCGTATTGCGCGGGGATTAACTCTTCCGTCACCTGAAGTCATTGAAAACCTTTCGTGCTAGGATTTTATGCGACCCTGCGCGGCCGCGCGAGAGCATCAATCATTTGCTGTATCGGGCGTGATGATTTCGGCCGTTTCTTCTTCGTCTCTTGGAACTAATTCAACGCTTACCACCTTGGCTTCGCCCTGCAAGCGCATGAGCCTTACGCCCTGGGTATTTCTTGAGGTGGCGTTTATCTGGCCGACGGGCAGGCGTATGAGCGTGCCGTCGTCGCTTATCATTATCAAATCCTCATCGCCCGTACACACCTTCATGCACGAGAGATCGCCCGTCTTTTCAGTGAGCGCGGATACTCTCACGCCCTTGCCGTGACGGCGCTGCTGGCGGTATTCTTCCTCCGGTGTGCGCTTGCCTATGCCGTTTTCGCTCACCGTGAGCACATATTCGCCGCTCTTGACTATGCCCGCGTCAACCACCTCGTCGCCATCATCTAAAACTATGGCGGTAACGCCCGTCGCGGTGCGACCCATGGCGCGCACATCGTCCTCATGGAAGCGTATGCACTTGCCCTGCCGCGTGCCTATCAAAAACTCACTGTCTCCCGAGGAGAGCATGCACGCTATAAGCTCGTCCCCCTCGCGCAGATTCTGCGCTATGAGGCCGTTCTTCCTAACGCTTTCAAACTCCGCAATTTCCATCTTTTTAATAATGCCC
>CAZUUR010000084.1:5698-7720 GCA_964622815.1 uncultured Oscillospiraceae bacterium
GGTGGCCAAAGCTAGATACTTTACATTGGGTATCCACTCCTTGCCATCTGTTATGGGCGCTATATACACAACCTTCTCGCCGTCACGAAGCTGCAACAGATTAACAAGCGGCGTGCCCTTGGCGGTGCGGCTCGCTTCCGGAATGGTATAGCACTTCATTCTAAACACTCTGCCGAGGTTTGTGAAGTACATTATATCACTGTGCGTACTCGTCATAAAGAGGGATTTAACATAATCCTCCTCGCGCGTGGTCTGGCCGGTGATGCCGCGTCCGCCGCGATGCTGGCTCTTATAGGTATCAAGCGCGCACCGCTTGACGTAGCCGAGCTCCGTGAGCGTGACCACCATATCCTCCTCCTGGATAATATCGTCGAGGTCTATATCATCTGTGGCGATGGTTATTTCCGTCTTGCGGCCATCGACATATTTATTGCGGATAACCGTGGCTTCATCGCGCAAAACCTTCAAAAGCAGCCCTTCGTCCGCGAGTATGCTTCTATAATATTCAACCTGACCCTCAAGCTCCTTTTCCTCGGCTTCGAGCTTTTCACGCTCCAGCGCGGACAGGCGGGCAAGGCGCATATCCAATATCGCCTGCGCCTGTTTATCGGAAAAATCAAATTGCTCCATGAGATTTTCCTTGGCGGCGGCGCTGTTGGCGGATTTCTTTATGGTTTCAATTATTTCATCTATGCAGTCGAGCGCGCGTAAAAGACCCTCTATAATGTGCAGCCGCTCAAGCGCCTTATCAAGATCGAACTTGGTCCTTCTTGTAACCACCTGTTCCTGATGCTCAAGGTAGTGCCTTAGCATCTCGCGCAGGTTGAGCACCTTTGGCTCGCCGTCCACCAGCGCGAGGTTTATAACGCCGAATGTATCCTGAAGCTGCGTATGCTTATATAGGAGATTGAGCACCACGGAAGCGTTAGCGTCGCGCCGGAGGTCTATAATTATTTTTATGCCCTCGCGGTTTGACACATCGCGCATATCAACAATGCCGTCAATGAGCTTTTTATTCACAAGCTCGGCTATTTTCGCCACGAGATTGGCTTTATTCACCTGATAGGGAAGCTCGGTTACTATGATGCGATTTTTGCCGTGCTCGCCTTCCTCTATTATGGTTTTCGCGCGAACGACCACCTTGCCGCGCCCTGTCCTATACGCCTGCCTCACGCCCGCCGTGCCCATAATAATGCCGCCCGTGGGGAAATCAGGGCCGGGGATATACGCCATAAGCTCGTCAACCGTGATGTCGCGATTATCTATCATGGCGATGTATGCGTCCATCACCTCGCCAAGGTTATGCGGCGGGATATTAGTGGCCATGCCGACGGCTATGCCGCCAGAGCCATTTACCAGCAGATTTGGTATGCGCGAGGGGAGCACCGTGGGCTGCTCGAGCGTTTCATCAAAATTGGGCACGAAATCCACGGTGTTTTTATTTATATCCGCGAGCATTTCAAGGCTTATCTTTGCCATACGCGCTTCGGTGTAGCGGCTGGCCGCCGCCGGATCGCCATCGACGCTGCCGTAATTGCCCTGACCCTCAACGAGCATATAGCGCTGGTTGAAATCCTGCGCCAGACGAACCATAGCGTCGTAAACGGAGCTGTCGCCATGGGGGTGGTATTTACCCATAACATCGCCAACTATGCGCGCGGATTTATGGAATTGCTTATCTGGCGTGAAGCCCTGCTCCCACATATCCCAAAGTATGCGGCGATGCACGGGCTTTAGCCCGTCGCGCACATCGGGGAGGGCGCGGTCGATTATAACCGCCATTGCGTAGGAGATAAAGCTTGTTTTCATCTCCTGCTCAAGATCCATGGGGAGAATTCTCGGATTGTCTTGCATTTATGTATACCTCATGTTTTTGTTTTCGTAAGTTTCACGGGAAACGGGGTTTTGGCGACGAAGGGGCGACGAAGCCGAGCGCGCCCAGTGGGCGACGAAGCCGAGCGCGCCCAGTGGGCGATGAAGCGAGGCGGAGGAAGACCGATGCAGGGAGTAATGCGAACAGAG
>CAZUUR010000085.1:0-1201 GCA_964622815.1 uncultured Oscillospiraceae bacterium
TATATGTGTTATAATATCGCGGTGACGACAACGAACAAACGAAAGGAGCTTATAATAATGTCAGTCATCGACACGATTAAAGCAAAAGCAAAAACAAACATTAAGCACATACTTCTGCCCGAGGGTTCAGAAGAGCGCACTGTGCAGGCAGCTCGCAAAATAGTCGATCAAAAGCTTGCAAAGGTTTCGCTTATTGGCGATCCTAATGAAATTAAGCAGGTTGCCGATAAGTTCAATGTGTCCCTTGAAGGCGTCGGTATTATAGACCACGTTAATCATCCCGATTTTCCTAAATATGTGAATGAGTTTTATGAAATGCGCAAGGAAAAGGGCGTCACTCCTGAAAAGGCGGCTGAAACCATGCGCAACACTTTGTTCTTTGCATGCATGATGATAAATGACTCACAGGCGGACGGCATGGTTTCCGGTGCGATAAACACCACCGGCAATACGCTTCGTCCCGGGCTTCAAATAATTAAAATGGCTAAGGGCATATCGGTTGTATCCAGCTGCTTTATAATGGACGTTCCCAATAAGCAGTATGGCGAGGACGGCATAATGCTCTTTGGCGATTGCGCAATAAATCCCAATCCCACCTCAGAGCAGCTTGCGGCCATAGCGGTATCAACCGCGGAAACTGCAAAGTCACTCTTGGGTATAGAGCCTAAGGTGGCAATGCTTTCGTTCTCTACCAAGGGCAGCGCAAAGCATGAGCTTGTAGATAAGGTCACGGCGGCTACCGCGCTTGTTAAGGAACTTGCACCTCAGCTTAACGTTGACGGTGAATTGCAGGCAGACGCAGCTTTGGTTGAAAAAGTGGGGCAGCTCAAGTCTCCCGGCAGTCCTGTTGCGGGCAAAGCAAACGTGCTCATATTCCCTGATTTGCAGGCGGGCAACATAGGCTACAAGCTTGTTCAGCGCCTCGCTGGAGCTGAGGCTGTAGGCCCGGTCAGCCAGGGCTTTAGAAAGCCGATAAACGACCTCTCTCGCGGATGCAGCATAGAGGATATAGTGTCAGTAGTGGCTATCACTGCCGTGCAGGCACAGAGCATGTGATTGGAGAAAACAACAATGAAGGTATTAGTTATAAACGCTGGCAGCTCCTCGCTTAAATTTCAGCTCATAGATGTTGGCTCTGATAAGGTTATTGCCAAAGGCCTTTGTGAGCGCATAGGCATAGAAGGCTCGGTGCTTACATATA
>CAZUUR010000085.1:1249-7706 GCA_964622815.1 uncultured Oscillospiraceae bacterium
CGCATGAATTTAAAAAAGATATGAAGGATCATGGCGATGCTATCAAAATGGTAATTGACGCGCTGTCCGATCCCGAGATCGGCGTTGTAAAGAGCATGTCCGAAATAGACGCAGTAGGCCACAGGGTAGTCCACGGCGGCGAAAAATTTGCCTGCTCGGTCAAGCTTACAGACGAAGTAATCAACACCATGGAAGCGCTTGTGGATCTTGCACCTCTCCATAATCCTGCCAACCTAATGGGCATACGCGCCTGCAAGAAGATAATGCCGAACGTTCCCATGATAGGCGTTTTCGATACAGCATTCCATCAGACTATGCCTGCAGAAGCCTATCTTTACGGCGTACCGTATGAAGCATATAAGGAGCACATGGTAAGGCGTTATGGCTTCCATGGCACCTCGCATCTTTATGTTTCGCAGCGCGCTATAGCCAAACTCGATATGCCTGCTGAGAAGACTCGCGTTATCACATGCCATCTTGGCAACGGCTCGAGCATAAGCGCCGTTAAGGGCGGCAAGTCGATAGATACATCAATGGGTCTTACTCCGCTTGAGGGCGTGCCTATGGGCACTCGCTGCGGCGATATGGACCCTGCGATAGTAACCTATCTGATGGGCAAGCTCAATCTCGATGTAGCTGGCATAAACGCTTATCTCAATAAAAAGAGCGGTATATTCGGAATTAGCGGCGTATCTAGCGATTTCCGTGATGTTGAAGCCGCTGCGGACAGTGGGAACGAGCGCGCCCAGCTTGCACTCAAGACCTTCGCGTACAAAGTGAAAAAATATATAGGCTCTTATGCCGCTGCTATGAACGGCGTGGACGCAATAGTTTTCACGGCAGGCGTTGGTGAGAACGACCGCGCAGTCCGTGAGGAAGTGCTAAGCAACATGGAGTATCTCGGCGTAGAGCTTGATGTTGAGGCCAACCGCACCTGCCCGCGCGGGGAGGAAGCGCTGATAAGCAAGGCTAGCAGCCGCGTGAAAGTATTTGTGATTCCCACAGATGAAGAAATGGTTATCGCAAAAGATACAGCGCGACTTGCAAAATAATTTATTGACAAAATTATTGCCTGCGGATACAATATGCAAGGTATGTGTGATTTCCCAAGCGCGAGAGGAAGGCGGTGCTTTTAGTGAAACTAAATATAGCGGCCGCTTTGAAGGCTCCCGGCAAGGTATTCAAGCTTGAACTTACTGAAACGATTGAAAGCTTTGAATATTTGGGACGTGAATTCATACTGAAAGAACCGTTGAAGGTTGAATTATCATATTCGTATAATGAAACGGAAGTAGTGGTTAGGGGAGAATTAAGAACGGTGTTCTTATCAAGCTGCTCGCGCTGCGCCAAAGAATATGACGAGCCTTTCATACAGGAGTTTGACGAACGTTTTGTAAAAAATGCTTCAGATGACGACGAAGCGTATCCATTTACAGGCGACGAGCTTACGCTCGATCAAATGATCCGCGACTGTATTCTCCTTAATCTTTCGCCGTTTGGCGTATGTAGAGAGGATTGCAAGGGGCTTTGCCCCATTTGCGGATGCGACTTGAACAAATTACAGTGCCAGTGCCAAAGAGTGGGGGAACCTGAAAGGGAAAATCCGTTCAAAAAGCTTGGCGAGCTGTTTAACGACGGTAAGGAGGTGTAGAAATTGGCTGTACCAAAGAGAAAAACTTCTAAAGCAAAGCGTGATTCGCGCAGGGCTAGCAACTGGAAGCTCTCCATTCCCGGTATCGTGGAATGCCCTCAGTGCCATGAGCTTAAACTCGCGCACAGGGTCTGCAAAAAATGCGGTTCTTATGACGGCAAGCAGGTCATTGCGATGAACGATGATAAGAAAGCACAGGCCAAGGCGTAATAGCTCAAATAGAGCTATGTGTCCTAGAATAGGAGGGCTCTTATACCTATAAGAGCCCTTTTGTCGTTTGCAAAAGAGAAACAGAAGGGAGGAAGGAAAATGAAATTTGCTGTTGATGCATTTGGGGGAGACAATGCGCCTCAAGCTGCAGTTGAAGGCTCAGTCAGCGCGCTCATGAAGCATTCAGATTTATTTTTGAAATTATTTGGCAAGGAAGAAGAAATACTTAAGCTGCTTAAGCAATTTAACGCTGATATGACCCGGCTCGAAGTTATAAACGCACCGGAAATAATAGGCTGTGACGAGTCGCCCACAATAGCGGTTAAAACGAAGCGAAGCTCGTCTCTTGTGGCGGCTTTGCAGGCTGTTAACGATGATTGTGACGGCATTATTTCCGCCGGAAGCACAGGCGCGCTGTTATTTGGAGCCACAATGATAATTAAACGGCTAAACGGCGTGAAACGTCCGGCACTCGCGCCGCTGCTTCCAACAAAAACAGGGCAAGTTATGCTTATAGACTGCGGCGCTAATGTTGATTGCAAGCCGCAGTATCTAGCGCAGTTCGGCATAATGGGCGATGCATATATGAGAGGCGTGATGGGGCTTGAGTCGCCCCGTGTGGCACTATTGAGCAATGGCACGGAGGAAACCAAGGGCAACGAGCTTACAAAGCAAGCTCATGCGCTGCTCAAGGCAGCCCCGATAAACTTCGTTGGCAATATAGAGGCGAGAGATATTTTATCTGGCGATATAGATGTTTTAGTGTGCGACGGTTTTGATGGAAATGTGGTGCTAAAGCATACGGAAGGCGCGGTAAGCGTAATGATGGAAATGCTTAAAGCAGAGCTTATGGCGGATACAAGATCGAAGCTAGGCGCTATGCTCGCAAAGCCTGCGTTTAAACGCTTTAAGAAACAGCTTGATTATACCGAGCACGGCGGTGCTCCGCTTTTAGGCATCAAAAAGTGCGTGATAAAGGCCCACGGAAGCTCAAACAGTAAGGCATTTTGTAATGCCATAGGTCAGGCGGTCAATTTCGTAAAAGGCGATGTTAACTTAAAAATTGCCAATTCTATTGCTTTAGTAGCTGATTATGAGGATTGACATAATAAATGAGAAAAGCTAAACTAGAGTAAAATAACAAAGGCGGTGTTAGTATGCTTGAAGAAATTATTTCAATGATAGCTGAACAGCTAGATATACCTAAAGAATCAATTACTGCTCAGTCCAGACTTTTGGAAGACCTAAAGGCTGATTCTATGGACGTGATAGGACTTGTTATGGATCTTGAGCAAAAGTATAATACAACCATACCAGATGATGATCTTCCAAAAATTCGCACAGTTGGCGACATTGTTACCTTTGTAAGCAAGAAATAAGCGCTCAAGCGCTGATGCAGGACCATGCACAGGGTTGTTCGGTCGATGTGGGCGGACAACCCTTATTTGTAAGTATGTGAGATTATTATGCTTGAATTTATTCGCAAAAGAGAATTAAATAATCTTGAAAAAAAGCTTGGATATGAGTTTAAAAACATTGAGCTTTTAGATAAGGCGCTCACGCATACTTCTTATGTAAAGGGCGACGGTCGTGCGAAGGATCATAATGAACGGCTTGAATTTTTGGGTGATGCGGTGCTTGAGCTTGTTGTAAGTGAAAAGCTTTATTCTGTGCTCCCCGAGCTTGATGAAGGCATAATGACAAGGGCGCGCGCAAAAACCGTATGCGAAGAATCGCTTTACGAGTCCGCCAGCGCTTTAGGACTTGGGAAAATATTGCTTTTAGGACGTGGAGAGGATAAGTCAGGAGGACGGGAGAAGCCGTCCATATTATCCGATGCGCTTGAGTCAATTATTGGCGCTATTTATATCGACGGCGGATTTGAAAGTGCAAAGCTGTTTATTTGCGAGTTTGCCAATAAAGCATTGGAAACCGCATTGAGCAGCGCCACAACTAAGGACGATAAAACACTGCTTCAGGAATACGTACAGAAAAATCATTTGGGCACGCTGAAATATTCCTTGGTATCTCAGGAAGGTCCGGATCACGATAAAACCTTTGTTATAGAAATAGATGTATCGAATAAACCTCTCGCACGCGGCAGCGGCCATTCAAAGCAGGACGCGGGTCAGCATGCGGCGCATGAGGCTTTAGAACTTTTGTACAAAGATAAATAAATAAGCGGAGAATAACTATATTGAGACTTATCAGGCTTGAAATATTCGGGTTTAAATCCTTTGCAAAGCGAACCGAAATAGTATTTGATGATGGTATAACGGCTATCGTCGGGCCCAATGGGTGCGGAAAAAGCAATATTGCGGACGCCATACGCTGGGTGCTTGGCGAGCAGAACGCTCGTGCTTTGCGTGGCTCAAAGATGGAGGACGTAATATTTAATGGCACGGAAAAGCGCAAAGCGCAGGCATATTGCGAGGTAGCGCTTACATTTGATAATCGCGAAGGCACGCTTCCTGTTGATTTTGCCGAGGTCACAGTAAAGCGGAGAGTGTATCGTTCGGGCGAGAGCGAATATTACATCAATCAAAACTCATGCAGGCTAAAGGATATAAATGAGCTTTTTCGCGATACCGGCATAGGACGCGAGGGCTATTCGATAATAGGCCAAGGTAAGGTTGAGGAGATTCTCTCAAATAAATCAAACGATAGGCGCGCAGCTTTTGAGGAGGCGGCGGGCGTTATGAAATATCGCGTTCGCAAGGAGGAAGCGGAGCGAAAGCTTGATAATACAAGAAAAAACCTGGTCAGGCTGCATGATATTTTGGAGGAGCTTGCTTTGCAGCTAGAGCCGCTTGAACAGCAGAGCGCTTCCGCCAGAGAATATCTCAAGCTGCGTGAAGAGCTTAAAGAAATAGAGATCAACGTATTTTTATATCAATACGATAAGTTAAACGAGCGTATTGAGAGCATGAAAGCGACGCTTGAGCAGCTTGCGGACGAAATAAACCATGCCAGCGCTACCGATGTTAAGTTAAGCTCCGACTTATCTGTATCTGAGGAACGTGAACGCAAGCTCAATACTACCATAAGCGACATGCAGGCGGCAATGCTCAGGCTTTCATCACAGGTGCAGTCTAAATCAGGCGAGAGCAAGGTCGCTAATGAAAAAATTGCAAATATTCTTCTTGAGCGCGAGCGGCTTGAAAGGCAGATAAAAGAAAATTCTGCGCAGCTTTGCGAGCTTAAGGAGCAGCTTATCAATTCTCAAACACAGCTAAATGAAGATAATGCTCGCTATACGGCGTTTAAAGATGAGGTTGACGCAGCTCAGACGCAGTCGTGCGCGTTGAGTGAATTGATTCTAGAGCGCGAGGAGCTGCTGGAAAAGCAAAAAAACGACCTTATCTCCGCTATGAACCGCCTTTCTGATGCTAAAAGCCGAATTTCAAGGCTAGAAGCGATAAAAGGCACTCTATATGAGCGACTTGAGGGTATAGCAAAAGAAGAAGACGGCTTAAAGGCGGAAGAACGCAAGCTCGATTTAGAGCACTGCGAAGCAAAGAAGCACTTGCAGGCGATACTCAATGAATATAGCGTTCATAATAAAAAGCGCGAAGCGGCTATTGCTCAGGTGAATGAAGTGAATATGAAGCTTCACAGCGCCGACGCTGAGCTTAGGACGATGGAAAACCAAATAGAGTCCAATAAAGCCAGACTAAAGGTGCTTGAGGATATGAAACGCTCAAATGAGGGTTATTACCAGAGCGTCAAAAATGTTCTCAGGGACTGTGAACGCGATTTTGAACTTAGAAAATGCGTTGAAGGTGTTGTAGCGACGCTTATAAACGTTCCAAAAGAATATGAAATAGCCATTGAGATGGCGCTCGGAGCTGCACTTCAAAACATTGTAACACCTACTGAGCAGGAAGCCAAACGTGTTATTGAACATCTGCGCAGCAGGGATTACGGGCGTGCGACTCTTTTGCCTATATCAGCTATTCGCTCGCGTTTGATTGACATGCGTGAGCTTGAGCAATGCAAGGGAAATGGGTTTATAGGCGTTGCGTCAGATTTGATAAAATACGATGAAAAATATCGCGGCATAATGGAAAACCTCCTTGGCCGCACCATAATAGTTGCCGATTTAGATAGCGGCATAGCGATAAGCAAGCGCACAAGGAACGCCTTTAAAATTGCAACCTTGAAGGGAGACATATTGAATCCCGGCGGTTCAATGACAGGCGGCAGCACACAAAAACGCGAATTTAGCCTTGTTGGCCGCGAGCGTGAAATAAGTGAGCTGCGCGATACCATAGCTGATTTAAGCAGCAAAATGCAACAGACCGAGGCAGGAAAGGCAGAGTATGCAAAGAAGCTCGATGAGCTTAACTGTCAGGTGGAGGCATTGTCCAAGGAGCTTCACTCAAGGGATGTTGAGCTCGCGGCGCACAATGAAAAGCTGCAAATAATCAAAAAATATGTGGATGAGAATAAGCAAGCGCTCGATAACTGCGAGTTATCCCGCAGTCAGGTGCGCGATAACATAGATAATATCGCAGAGCAGTATAGTGACGCGGGATAACTCGCAGTTATCGAGCGCTTGCTTATTCTCATAAGCAAGCGCTCGATAACTGCGAG
>CAZUUR010000086.1:0-2449 GCA_964622815.1 uncultured Oscillospiraceae bacterium
TTCTTTTTGAGATTGGAAAGCTCCATTCGCGTGGGCTTTACGTTTAAAGCCGCCATTCATTTCACCGCCTTCCGCTATTACGCCTCGTAATATTTATCCAGATACGCGTCCTTTATGCGCTTCAATTCGTTGCGCGGAAGTATCCTTAGCAGCTTCCAGCCAAGCTCCAGCGTTTCCTCTATGGAGCGATTGGTGTAATAGCCCTGCGAAACATATTCTTCCTCAAACGCGTCCGCGAACTTTGCGTAGAGCTTATCAACATCGCTCAAGGCTGCGTCGCCCAATATAACGGCAAGCTCCTTTGCGTCCTTACCGCGCGAATACGCGGCAAAAAGCTGATTCATCGTGTCCGCATGATCCTCGCGCGTCTTGCCCTTGCCTATGCCCTTATCCTTTAGGCGCGAAAGCGAAGGAAGCACGTTTATCGGCGGGGTTATGCCGCGCCTGTGCAGCTCGCGCGAAAGTATTATCTGACCTTCTGTTATATAGCCTGTAAGGTCGGGTATGGGGTGGGTTATATCGTCCTCGGGCATGGATAATATGGGTATCATGGTTATCGAGCCCTTATTCTCCTTTATCCTGCCCGCGCGCTCATACATGGTGGCAAGGTCTGTGTAAAGGTAGCCGGGATAACCGCGACGGCCGGGAACTTCCTTGCGCGCCGCGCTGACCTCGCGCAGAGCTTCGGCATAGTTGGTTATATCCGTTATTATAACGAGCACATGCATGCCAAGATCGTATGCTAAATACTCCGCCGCCGTTATCGCCATACGCGGGGTGGCTATGCGCTCTATTGCGGGGTCGTTTGCAAGATTTACGAACGTGACCGTTCTATCTATTGCGCCCGTAGCGCGGAAATCGCTTATGAAGAAATCCGCTTCTTCAAACGTTATGCCCACCGCGGCAAAAACCACAGCGAAATTCTCGTCCTTGCCGAGCACCTTTGCCTGACGCGCTATCTGCGCGGCGAGGTTGGCGTGCGGGAGGCCTGAGCCGGAGAAAACGGGCAGCTTTTGGCCGCGAACGAGCGTGTTAAGCCCATCTATCGCGCTTATACCCGTTTGAATGAACTCGGAGGGATAGTCGCGCGCGGCGGGGTTCATGGGCGAGCCGTTTATATCGAGCCGCTTTTCGGGTATTAGCGGCACGCCGTCGTCCTTGGGACGGCCCATGCCGTCAAAAACGCGGCCGAGCATATCCGGCGCGACGGCAAGCTCTATCGAGCGGCCAAGGAAACGCGCCTTAGCATCGGATATTTTTAAGCCCTGCGACCCTTCAAAAAGCTGCAAAAGCGCCTTGTCGCCATTTATCTCGAGCACGCGCCCGTGCCTTACATCGCCCGAGGCCTGCTCAATTTCAACCAATTCGTCATACTTCACGCCCTCGACGTTTTCAACCATCATAAGCGGGCCGACGACTTCCTTTATGGTGCGGTATTCCTTACGCATCTTGGCTACCTCCGTCCGTCAGCGCACGAATTTCCTTTGTGAGCTGAGCCATTATCTCCTCGTAACGCGCTTCGCACTCGTTTTCCGGAACGTATTTGAAGCGGCCTATCGCCTCGCGTACCGGCAGCGACGCAAGCTTATTGAAGGAAGCGTCCGCCGCGAGCGCCTCAACGCCCTGATCGTAATAGGCGAGTATGGTTTTTAGAAGCATATATTGCTTTCTTGGCGACGTATAGGTGTCAACCTCGTGGAAGGCGTTCTGATGGAGATAATCCTCCCTTATTGAACGCGCGGCCTCAAGCTTTAACCTATCGTTAAATGAAAGCGCGTCTATACCAACGAGCCTTACTATTTCCTCAAGCTCGCTCTCCTGCTGAAGCATTGTCATAGTTTTTAAAACAAGCCCGGTCCACTCCTCGCTCACCTCGCGGTTAAACCAGGATTCAAGCCTGTCTAAGTACAGCGAATAGCTCTGAAGCCAGTCTATCGCGGGGAAATGGCGCGCATACGCCAGCTTGCTCGAAAGACCCCAGTACACCTTAACTATTCTAAGCGTCGCCTGCGAAACCGGCTCTGAAATATCGCCGCCCGGAGGTGAAACCGCACCTATCGCGGTTACAGCGCCCGTGCGTCCTTCGCTGCCAAGCGTTTTCACAACGCCAGCACGCTCATAAAATTCGGCCAAACGGCCGCCAAGATATGCGGGATAGCCTTCTTCACCGGGCATTTCCTCAAGACGGCCGCTCATTTCGCGCAGCGCTTCCGCCCAGCGCGATGTGGAGTCCGCCATTATCGCCACCTTGTAGCCCATGTCGCGGAAATACTCGGCTATGGTTATGCCCGTATACATGCTCGCCTCGCGTGCAGCAACAGGCATATCCGAGGTATTGGCGATAAGCACCGTGCGCTTCATGAGCGAAAGCCCTGTGCGCGGGTCTTTAAGCTCCGCGAACTCCATGAGCACGTCCGTCATTTCGTTGCCGCGCTCGCCGCAGCCAACG
>CAZUUR010000086.1:2459-5271 GCA_964622815.1 uncultured Oscillospiraceae bacterium
CTGCCGCCGTGCCGCCCTTTGCCACGGGGAACAGCGTGTCTATAACGCGCTGACCCGTTATCATGGGCTCTTTGGGCGATAGCTTCTGAGAATATGGCCTTCCGCGGCGCACGGGCCACTTTTGAAGCATGGGAAGCTCCACTGTGCCCTTGGCCGTTTCAAGCTTTGCTATGGGCGTTACCACATTGGCTTCGCCCGTGAATATCCATGTTAATTTGCCCTTAACATTGGGCGGCACCATAACTTTATGGAGCACCGCTTCGGTTTCCTTAACTGTGCCAAGCACATCGCCGGAAACAAGCTCGTCGCCCACTTTTGCCACCGGAACAAAATTCCACAGCTTCTCATGATCAATAGGATCAACCACTATGCCGCGGCTTATCCTGTCGCCATGCTTTTCGCGGATTACGTTGAGGGGGCGCTGTATGCCGTCGTAAATGGATTCGATAAGCCCTGGCGCAAGCTCCACAGAAAGCGGAGCGCCCGTGCTTTCAACCGGCTCGCCGGGCCCTATGCCGCCTGTTTCCTCATACACCTGCACGGAAGCCTTATCGCCGCGCAGCTCGATTATCTCGCCTATAAGCTTTTTTTCGCTCACGCGCACCACGTCGTACATCTGTACGTCGGCCATGCCGTCAGCAACTATAAGCGGGCCGGAGACTTTAATGATAGTTCCTTTCGTGTTGGTTGCCATCTTTTCTTCTCTACTCCTCCGCAAAAAGTATGTCCGCGCCAATAGCCTTTTCGACGTTGGCCTTTATCTGCGCCATCGCCACGCCCGACGAGCCCTTTGAATCGGGTATCGGGATTATGGCCGGGAACGCTTCGGACTTATATTTATTTATCGTTTCGCCGCATTTTTCATACAGCGGTTCCGTCAGGAAAATAACCTTCACGCCCTCGCGGGCAAGCTTATTTATCAGCCTTTCGGCCTTTTCGGGATCAGTCTCGTCAAATATGGCGAGTCCTGCGGCCTTTGCAAGCAGCACGGAATCCCTGTCGCCTATCATGGCGAGGTCAATACGCTTTTCATCCATATAATTCCCTCAGCCTTTCCTCTATCACGCTCTCGTCAAGCCCGTTGCGCTTTAATGTGAGTATAAGCCGCACACAGCGCCCTTCCTGCTCACGCGCCAATAGATACCCTATTATGGGAGCTACGGAATCATATTCGTTTTTGCCGCGCGACGCGAGCTTTATCAAGTAATTATCCCGCTCGCGCTCTATTGCGGAAACACCCGCGCCGAGCGCTATTCTCTCAAGCGCTTTTTTAACCGCGTCGCGAGTTTGCCCGTTTAGCAGCAGCTTAAATAATTCGTCAAAGGAGGTGGACTCCTTCGCCGCTTCGATAAGCTTTTCGCGCTTTATTTCGCCGCCCGAGACAAGCAGCGCCTCAACGCTCTGCTCGTCCTTTTTGAGCGCGCGCGTTCTTAAAACGGCCGCAACGTTAGTAAAATCAGCGTATGCGGTGAAATATTCCGTGGCGAACTTATTTTTGAGCGTAAGCGCATAGAGTATATACGCCTCGTCCAGTGCCGTTGAAACGCGCACGGGATCGCCCTTGCCCTCGTTTTGCACAAAGGATTTTTCAAGCGCTTTAACGGCGGCGGCTATAGGCTCTGGAAGCTGCGAATAATCGCCCTGATCAAGCATTGCGCCAAGCGCGTCAGTATCGTATACCCCGCCCTCCATCAGCGCCGCTTTTTCATTGCTTTTTAATAGCCTTAGCTTTATTAGCAGCTTGAGGTTGTGTATATCCGCCTTCATGAGAAAAAGCTCCGTAAGCGTTTTATCGGGCGAAATCTCTTTTATGAGCGCCACGGCCGCGCGGCGTTCGTTTTCAACGAGCGTCTCAACGTCCTCAAGCCTTGCCTCCGGCATAGCGCCGTAGCCCGCGTCGAGCACCTGTCTTAGCGCGTCCTGCGGCGAAGCCTCCGCTATGCGGCGCATGCGCTCCGCGTTTATGAGCATACGCTCGTGACTCCTAACACGGGCCACGGCGTATATGGCATTTTCGTTAGCCATATAAAGTGTCCTTTCTTCGTACTCGGCAGCCGAAGGTTGAGGCCGCCGGGCGAGGCGTTATTCCGCAAAGAGAATATCAGATACGCCAAGCTCCAAGGAATCCCTCGCATTCTTTAAAAGCGCCGCGAAGGTGCAGTCCTTTTCGTATGAAGCGCCCACGAGTATGAATCCGTTTTCAATATCGGCGTTCTCGCCCATCGTAAGCGGCGCGAGCCCGCGTGCGCTTAGCGTGCCGTTCACCTTTTCAAGCAGCGCACGTATAATCGCAGCGTCCTTTGCGCTCGCGCACACGCTTTCCCCGCCGTCCGCTTCGCATTGGAGCAGCTTTTGCAAAAGCGCCTCGCGCTCCGCGCCCGAAACTGCTTTAAGCTTCTCGTCCGCAGCGGCAAAGGCCTTGTTTATAAGCTCGCGCTTTCTTTGCAGCAGGTATTTGCGCGAATCTAGCTCCGCGCTGAGCCTGCCCGACTCGAGCATACTCGCCTTGAGAGTAGTTTTACGTTTTTCCATCTCCGCGAACTCTTTTTCAGCGTCCGCCTCGGCAAGCGCTTCTATCTGCTTTATCTGTGCTTCGGCCTCAAGGCGGGCCTTTTCAGCGTCCGCCTCGGCAGCGCTAATTATGCGCTCAAGCAGCGCCTGAGCACCGCTTTTCAAGTCGTTTGCCATTTCGCTTCTCCTTAAATTATCGCTTAGAGCACCATCAGAAGGGAAAGCAGGAACGCAAACAGCGCGTAAGTCTCAACCATAAGGGTGAGCATCATGCCGTTACCAAAGCCGTCGGCACGCTTTG